>NZ_JAQMSE010000120.1:0-19255 GCF_028330045.1 Aphanizomenon sp. CS-733/32 | reverse complement strand
CTACTACACAAACAAAGTCCACCTGCGTGGACTAACGAAAAATCAAGGCTTTTGAACCCACGAAGGTGGGTTTCGTCTGTGTAGCTGCGACTTCTAGTCGCCCTTGCAAGTAATAAATTAGACTTTTCAAACACCCTCTTCTCTTAGGAAGGGTATGAATTACCACGCTGATTATTACGCTCACGATAGCTATCTTCTCTGGAATAGGGTGTAGGTTGATCATATTCTGGATAGTCTTTACGACATTTTTTAGGTTGACAACAACAGGGAGGGGGTGACTGGTAACATCCCCCAGCTAAGAGTTGTTGTTCTTCTGCTGATAATTCTACAAGCAATGTAGATTTATTAGTTTTATTTAACATCATACGCCTCACTTAGTCGAATTATTTCCGGTTTTAATTTGCTGACAACTTGACGATAAAGTCTGATTTCATGTTTTTATTTGACATGATTACTAGCCTCAATTTATGAATAGGTAAATGTTGCCTGTATCTCTTTTATGACTATTAATAATTAGAAAAAAATGCCCCCTTAGTTATAGGTTTATATAACTTAAGTTACTCTTGAGTTATAGTTCTATTTAGACAAAATATAGCCATCTAGTTTAATTATCAAAAAAATACACAGGGTGTTTTGACGACAGGGTAACGCACCTGACAATAATTGATTTTGATTTGCAAACAAAATTATAAGTAGGTTAGCATTGAAAATCGTCGTTATGGCAAGGCAAAAGGCAAGAGTGAAGAAGATTTGGGGGATTTTACTTTTCTTTACATAGATTGGTTTTATTGTGTTCACCTACTTATTTAATCTATTTCATCAAAGGAAGTTATGGAGAAAATCTGGTAATAAATTACTCAATTTATCACTGCTAGAACTAACTGTTAGCAATCCAAACGTCAAAGAAAGTGCTATGGTTATTTGGGATAATTTATATTTAGTAGTTTGTGAAGTAGAATCACCTGAAGCGAGAGTTAAATCATTTTTGCCCTCAGTTTCCAGATCGGTTTTTTGGAAGAATAATTTACCATCAGCGAATAAACCTAACATGGGTAAAATTTGCCCACCGACAAGAGATTCTTGTTCTGTATCATCAAGATATCTAAATAATTGATGGTGATTTAATTGAGTATTCTTCAGCATATTATTACTCCTTAGATAAGCAACTAGTACCGCAGGGCGGAAGTCAAAAGTCAAAAGTCAAAACGAAGACAGTATAGGCTTCTTAACGATTTAGAATGGTTGGTTTATTTACGCCGTGTTGTACTAGTTTAAGTTGAGTGATAGAGAGATAAAAACTTTAAAAAACATTTATTTATATAGTTAAAAACTGTAAATGCTCTCCGGGTTTTGATAAGAAAGTATCAGGAGTTCCTTGAATTTGTACTTGACCTTTTTCTATGAGAACAATCCAATCAGCCCGGTGGATAACGCTGGGACGATGGGTAATTAAAATTGTGGTTTTACCTCTGCGATATTCTAAAAGCCGATCTAGAACATGAGCTTCACTCATAGGGTCTAATCCGGCGGTAGCTTCATCTAAAATCAGTATAGGTGGATTTGTGAGAATACCGCGAGCGATCGCTAATCTTTGTCTTTGTCCCCCAGAAAGATTTGCTCCAAACTCCCCTAATACGGTTTGATATTTACTAGGTAATTGACTAATAAAACCATCCGCATCAGCAATATCACAAGCTTGAACTATATCTTCAAAAGCAATATTAGGTGTACCTAAACGGAAATTTTCTAAAATAGAACGACTCCAAAAATGAGGTTCTTGGGGAACATAAACTACTTGTTGTCGGTAACAATCTAAAGCAATATCTTGGATATTAAAAAAGCCGATGCGGATATTACCAGAATCTGGGACATATAACCCAGCCAATAATTTAGCTAAAGTGCTTTTACCACAGCCTGATTTACCAATTAAGGCAATGACTTTTCCGCCAGGAAGCTGAAGAGAAAAATCATCTAATAAGTCAACTCTACCTGCATGATGAAATTGAAGATGGGAACAATTAATATCTGCCAAACTAGAAATTTGTGCAGTTGGTTTTTGACTTCCTCCTACTACTTCTGGTGTGGCATCAATAACTTCCAATAATCGAGAAACTGCTGTTTGGGAACGAAAATATTCATCAACAAAGCCAACTAATGAGTTAATTAAGGCTAAAACATTAACTTGTAAGGCATTAAAAGCTAACATTTGTCCAATACTTAAATTGCCTTTAATTACTAACATACTCCCCATTCCTAACAAGATAACACCACCAATTGTAGATATGATTTTAGCAACAGTTCCATTGATAATTGCTATTTGCACTGTGCTAAAAGCAAGATTGGCTAAACGACCAAACCGACTTTGAAATTCATCCCAAAATTGAGGAGCAGCATTTGTAGTTTTCATTACCTGCGCCCCTTTAAATGTTTCTACTAAAACACCTTGATTTTCTGCTCCTAAGACTAAAAGACTGCGGGTTTTTTGTTGCAGAATAGGTAAAAAAGGTAAAGTAGATACAGTCATTACAGCAGCAACTAATAAAACGGCTATTGTCAATTGCCAACTATAAAATAACATTAAAGAAAAAGATATTACAGCAATAAAAAATTGACTAGGTAAAACAATCACAATCTGTGATACTAGTTGGTTAATTTCTCCAATATCTCGCAGTCGGCTAGTAATTTCCCCACTGCGACGGGATTCATAATAATTTAAGGGTAATTGGAGAAGTTTACGCCCAAATTCTAGAACTAAACCTAGTTGTAATTTTTGTCCAAAATGAGAAATCATTAAGGCTTGAAATACTTGCAATCCTCCACCAAATAAACTCATAACAACAACAGCGGAAACTACAACAGTGAGTAATTGTACATCTCCACGTACGAGAACATCATCTGTTAATAATTGAATTAAAACAGGAGTTCCTAGTGCTAGTAAACCCAGGACAATATTGATCATTAAAACCTGAGTTAGCAACCCACGATAGGGTAAAAGGCGGCGAAAAAAGCGCGTGATCCCACCTTTTGATTGTTCTTGGGGTTGTTCAAAAAAGCGGTCTGGATCTGGCTCTAATAAGAGCATGACTCCATTCCAAGCATTGGTTAATTCTTCTTTTGTCAGATAACGAAGTCCAACAGCCGGATCAGCAATAACGTATTTTTTTCCTTTTTTACCATATAAAACAACCCAATGATAGCCTTGCCAATGGATAATTGCAGGTAATGTAATTTCTGTAATTCTGTCTACAATTTCTGGAGAAGCTTTGACGGCTCTAGCATTAAAACCGAGATTTTCTGAACCTCTTTTTAACCCTAATAATGTTGTTCCTAATTGTCCAGTACCAACAGCTTCTCGACTTTTAATCATACTTAAAAAGCGTCCATAGTGTTTAGTAATAGAAACTAAGCAAGCTGCTCCACAGTCTTCTTCACTTAATTGTAAAACACACTGATAACTTTGATGAGGTTTGAAGATATTAAACATAATTATTCAGAAAAATTGAGGTTGCTGCAAGAAAATCTAGCTTTATTAACGTTGTATTTGGTTGAGTTATCGCTTAATTCTATCTCCAATTTAATTTATGAGTTGGTGATTAATTTGCTTTTTCTGAGGATGAATTGTAGTACAGTTTCTTGACGAGAAATAATATCAGCACGTCCTTCCATGCCAGATTTGAGATAACATAAATGATTACCTTTTCCTAAAAATAGACTTTGGGGTTCAATATTGATTTCATAATTAGCTACCTGGGGTGTGCTAATCATAGAGTTATTTTGTGTAGTAGCCAGAATATCAGGAGCAACTGTTTTCACAATTCCTTTGAGAGTTCCATAGTCTGGATAGGGACAAGCTGAAACTTGCATTTGAACTGCTTGACCTGTTTTTACTTTGTCAATATCTTTAGCCGAAACGTGAGCTTTAATGATTAAAGGAGCATCCACAGGAGCAATTTGAGCAAGAGACTCACTGAGTTGTACAACCTGTCCGGGGTTGCGGAGTTTGAGTTGCATGAGTGTGCCATTTGTTGGGGAGCGAATCACACTTTTATTCAACTCATTTTCTAGTTGTTGTAATTCTTGACGAGTGCGAATTTGTTGTTTTTGTAATTCTAACCGTTGTTGAAGTAATAGCTCTCTTTCTTTTTTTAAAGCAGCTAAATTACCTTCACCTTTAGACTTTTCCTGGTTAATTCTTTCCCAAGCTACTGTTACATTTGCATTACTGGGATTAAGGGCAATTTTGGCTTTTTGTAAGTTGAGTTGGGCTAATTTAACGGCTTGTTCTTTTTCTTCTTGGAGATTCTTAGTAGTAGATTTGGCTTGTTCTAATTTGGCTTGAGCAGATTTAACAGCCTGTTCTTTTTCCTCAATTAAATTGCGAGATATTGCTCCTGATGTAACTATATTTTGCAAGCGATCGCGCTGTAATATAGCCAGCTTTAAACCTGCTTCTGCTTCTTGTACAGTGGCTATTAATACCTTTTCTTTTTGTAATCTCGCCAGTTGCTCTTTTGCTAAAGTTATCGCTATTTGAGCTTGTATCATTTCTGTACTAGCTTTAATTTGTTGATCTTTATAGTTGCGTTCAGTTCCAGTTAATTCAGCCTGTGCAGCAATAATGGTGCGGTTATTTAAGTTGACTTGAGAAATTATCTGAGTATTGATTTGATTAATTTGAGCATCAATTTGAATAAGTTGTAATTGATTCTGCTCGATAGTATTTTGCAGTTGTCTCTTTTGAGATTGCAATTGGGAGTCATCAATATAAGCAATGATTTCTCCTTTTTTTACTAGCTGATCTTCTTTAACAACAATTCTTTTAACAGTTCCCGTTATTGCCGATTCAACTAATCGTAATTCTCCCAAGGGTCGGATAGTTGCAGGGACTTTAACTGTGATGTTGTAATAGAGGACAGAAGTAAGACTCACAGCCACTACAAACATACTAATCATTACCCCTCCACCGATATAAATCCATTTACCGATATGGGGGAGAAACTCATTAGCTTCTAGTATATGCAAATCTTCTGTAGTTGGATTATTGAAGTTATACCAAGAATTATTATCTTGACCCTGTAAGGAGTTCACGGTATTACACCTTTTATTAGGACTAAAATAGTCTCACCTACGATAGCAATTATCATCCAGCCCAAAAGTAACTATCTTAGGTAAGAAATTGACGGAAATAAAAACAATTAAATTTCTCTATTCACATTGTGAAAATTAATTTGATAATCGGTTATAATTTAGTGAAGGGGGTAGAGATAGTTATGCCCTAGTTATGGAAATTGCCTTTCTCAAATCTTCGGCGCGGATTAAGCGTGGAGAAAATGGGGGGAAAAGAATCAAACTTTCTCAAAGTCCTCACTTACGTTGAGCAAGTTATTCTCATCTCCTGTAACCCCCTTTCTTGTCTAAAAAAGTTGTTTACTAGCATTGCAGAGCGGCGAAAATAACTAACTATTAAAAATCTCTAAAAAGCTGGTGTAATTTGCTTTTTTGATGTCCAGTTATTTATTTTCAATTCCACTCTGCGGTACTAGTTCAGTCCTGCTTTAAAATTAGGAAATTTATAGCAATATCTTTGCCAAATGGAAAAACCTCGATTTGTAGGTTGGGTCATGGAACATTGAAACCCAACAAGTGCGTTGGGTTTTGCTCGGCTCAACCCAACCTACATAGAAATGGCTAAGGTATTGTTATCGGCTTACTATCCCTACTTACGCAAGAATCCCTAGACTTCCAGTTGCATTTGCAATTGGAGGTAGAGGCAATGGGGTGGCAACTTGAGGTGTAGGTGCAGCACCACCGCCGTCGCCTGGTAGTGTTGCTGGACCTAAAGCTCCAACACCCACAGGAAGCTCTGCTCCTAAACCTAAGAAATCTTGTCCCGCAGTCAGAATGGTATTAGACTTACCTGCGGAAGTAGCACTGCTACCTTGAGGACCGGAGACGCTTGATCCCATTAAGAGCGATCCCTTGTTAGCATAGTTACTAGCGGCTAGTTCAAAGTCAGCCCCACCAGTTACTATTTCTTGCTGCTGATCAGATAAAGCAACAATCAAATCGGATGCGTCCATTTGATTTAACACAATTATTAGCCTCACTTACGAAATTAGGTGTTTCATCACCTAACAACTCAACTATAAGCATTGCTGCCTAATAATTCATAAACCTACGGGTAGAAAGTAAAGTTTGCAAATTTACCTCTAAAAGTAGAGACAAAATAGGTGGCAATTATTAAAATAGTATTATTAATAAAGATAAATTCTAGTTCAATAAACCTGGAAAATTCTGCATAATATTTATTTTTTGTTTTTCCAGGAAACTCTGAATATATAGCTTTGTCAAGGGCTACAACCAACAGAAAATTAAATATCTATATTTTTAGATATCTCTAATTTCATAAACATCATTTGTCTAGATCAGGAATTAATTAGTAACCCGAGAGTAACTGATTCAATAAATAGGCACAGGTAGCACTACCGATAGGAACTGTTAAATTATCTATTCCCAAAAAAGAAAATGCCTCTAAAATAGTTGCAATTACGGCAACAATTAAGGAAACTATCCAGGTTTGCCAAATGTTACCTTGGGTAACCAGTAAAAGGGTTGCACAAATAAAATAACTGATTAAAGTCACTGTTAAAGAACCTTCCCAGCTTTTTTGAGAACCGAAAACTATATATTTATGTTTACCAAACCGTTTCCCAATTAAAGCAGCTAATCCATCTCCCCAAGCCATAGTCATAATTCCTAAAACAGCATATTGGGGTTGGTGTAAATGCCAGAAAACACCCACTAAAACACCTATACTCACAGCATAGAAAAATGTTCCCAAACTATGACGCTCAATGTTATTAATACTAGGAATAATGGGGAATTTATAAGATAATAAGGTGATGATACTCGCAAAAACTGCCGCTATAATTCCCACATAAGCAGAAATATCTAACCACCAAGCAATTAAAATCACATTACCTGTGCCAATATGCACGATTTTACGGATGATTTCTGGTTCGCTATCAGTAAAATGACTAACTACCCAAGCAATGCAGATAATTAATCCTACCCAAGCCGCAGCGGTGGCAGTTGGCAGCGACAATGGGGGAAGGGTTTCCAAGCTGATGAATGTATTAAACAATGATAGAATAGACCCATTTTTAACTTTAATTCTACTTTATGAGATTTAGATATGAAAATATTATTGATTTGGCTAATTAAGGGCTATCGTTTATTTATTTCTCCCCTGTTTCCCCCGACTTGTCGCTTTCAACCGACTTGTTCCATGTATGCGATTCAAGCTATTGAACGGTTTGGGGTATTTCGGGGTAGTTGGATGGCTATTATGCGGATTTTACGCTGTCATCCTTTTCATCCAGGAGGTTATGATCCTGTTCCAGAGATGGATAAAAAGTCTTGTTGTGAACATGAAGAGTGAACACGAATTTAAGGGATTACTGGATTACACGGATGTTTTGTTGAAGATATACAAGTTAAGGAAATGTAGGTTGGGTTGAACGATAGTGAAACCCAACAAATGCTTATAGATGTTGGGTTTCGTCTCTCAACTCGAAATATGTAATGAAAAGTAAAGTTGCCCAAAACCTCTTCTTAAGTTCTCTGTTCCCTTGTCATAACAATAATTTTTAATGTCCACCTACTTATTTGTATAATACTTTATGGTCATTTAAAATAAATAAAAAAATGCAGCCTTTTAACAGTACATGGATTGGCGTTATACTGGGCTTAATTTTGGTCACGATGCCATCTGTTGCTCCTAAAGCTCAAATTGGTTTACTGGGTCAAGCCTTTTTTGATAAATACGATATCAAGATTTCAGATAAATACATAGAATTGCACCAGCGTTAAAAAAGAGTTAAAAATTAGCAATTAAAATGCGACCTTATTACCAAATCCCCATTATTGAATGTCGTGAACCTTTAGTTAAGATTCCTTTAGAATTGTTTGCGGTGGAATCTCCTCACCCTTATCAAAAGTTAGGTGCTAATTATGGCGGGCATTCACCTTATTATTTGCGCCAAAGTGTTGTTGAAAATTTGATTCAGGCGCAAAATAATTTACAATTATTACGTCCTAATTGGTATATTCAAATATTTGATGCTTATCGTCCTGTGGCTGTGCAGCAGTTTATGGTAGATTACAGCTTTGGGGAAGCGTTACGAGAACGGGGTTTGACAGAAAAGGAATTATCACCCCAGCAACGGGAAGATGTATGGAAGGCGGTTTATGAAATTTGGGCTGTACCCAGTTTGGATATGAAAACCCCTCCTCCCCACAGTACGGGGGCTGCGGTGGATATTACCCTGGTCAATGATCTTGGGGAAGTTGTGGATATGGGTTCACCTATTGATGAAATGTCCGATCGCTCCCATCCAGAATATTATACTCATAGTCATCAAGAATATGATGCTAACCGTCAACTCTTACGGGATATCATGTTAAAAGCTGGATTTCAACGCAATCCTAGAGAATGGTGGCATTTTTCCTTTGGTGATCAAATGTGGGCTTGGTTATATAATCAATCTCATCCCGAAACTCTGATGACAGCACGTTATGGAAGATTAAATTCAGACACATCCGGAAATTTTCCATAGATTGTGTTATAGTGGTAGGCGCTACTAGTGAAGCAAAACTTCATAGTTGATTTTGGAGAGGTGTCCGAGTGGTTGATGGTGACGCACTCGAAATGCGTTTTGGGGAAACTCAACGGGGGTTCAAATCCCCCCCTCTCCGTTGAATTTATGTTATGACTGCGGTTTTTCTTCCTTTTGTTGCTGAATTTCCGCTGCTGGGTTTTGGTTGGTTTCCACAGTGGGAACTACCACACCAGAAGGGTTTTCTGGTTGAGATTCCTGGGGTGGAGTCACTACGGGACGAGGTTCTGGTGCGGTATTTTCTGGAGGTGGAGAAGCTTTTTGGGATTCTTTAGAATCGCGCAGGGTATCCATTAAGGATGGTGAGGAAGTCACAACCGGCGTTGATTTCTTGGTAGTATTGTCGGGATTTGGTGTGGGTTGAGAGTTCTGATTCTCAGACATTTTTTCTTGAGAATCGCTAGCAGGAATTGGTTCTGGAGAAACGCGAATATTTTGACGTTTTCTCCGCACACGAGGTAAGGGTACAGATTGATTGAATGAGGAATTTTGAATTTTTTGAGTTGTAGATGATGGTGATATTTCCACAACAGGTTTAGGGGGAATAGAGTCGGAAGTGGTTTGTTCCAAAGATGGTTTCGGTGCTGATTGTAAATTGGGTTTTGATAATATCCGCATCGTGCTAAAACCTGCGGTAGCTGCAACCAAAGCAATACTAATGCTAATAACTCCCTTGGGTATACCTGTTTTTTTGCCAATGTTGGCGATTTTTGATGGTGTGGACAGAGGAGGAAAAGTAGGTTTTTTAGGTGAAGATTCTGATTTTAAATCCGATAAATTAATAGTGGGGATTGCTTGAGTCGGTAAACTTGGTGATGTGACAGCCAGCCTATTTTCTGGTAAAAGTTGCAGCCATTCTGCTACTGTGGTGGGGCGAAATTGTGGTTCTACCGCCATTCCTCGGCTAACTGCTTGATTAACAGCCGCACTCAGATGAGGTTGTAATTCACGGGGAGAAGGCATTTGTTCTCGGTCACGCAATAATGCAGGTATGGGAACTTGTGCTGTCAAGAGTGCATACAGGGTTGCTGCTAACCCATAAACATCTGTGGCTGCTGTGCGTGGTGCTTGAGTTAAATACTGTTCAATGGGTGCATATCCCTCGCTGACCAAACCCGTATGTGTCTGTTTTGCCCCATTATTAAATTCTCTGGCAATGCCAAAATCAATTAGCACTACTTCCTGAGTTCCTTGACGCAAGATAATATTATCTGGTTTAATGTCTCTGTGCAGTAACCCGTTGTTATGCACCACCTGCAAGGCTGCGCCTATTTGGCGGATATAATGAATAGCTGTGGCTTCTGGTAAGGGTATTCCTGATAAAACAAATGCTGCACCTAAAGTGTCTCCGCGAATGTATTCCATTACCATGTAAGGTAAACTGTCTTCTTCAAAAAAGTCGCTGACTCGGACAATATGAGGATGAACACAAGCGGCTAATCTCCTGGCTTCATCTTGAAACTGGCGCTGAAATTTGGGAAAATCGGGATGTTGCCGCAACCTTTCGTTGATAGTTTTCATCACCACTTCTTGATTTAAATAGTGGTGCATAGCTTTGAAGGTAACACCAAATCCGCCCCGCCCTATTTCCTGGAGGATGGTATATTTTCCATTCTGTAAAATTGTTCCTGCTAACATAGGGTTTTTTCAGTCTTAAATAAGCAGATAATTAATTGGGTTATATCATTCCCATCTATTATGACAAGGGTTTTTGATTCTGCTCAAATATTGTGAGATATCAGTAACTACTTATTTTCAAAAATAAGAGGATAGGGTTTAAAGTATTCAAAATTTGTATCTTTTGAATCGCAAGTCACCATAATATCAGGATAATTATTAATTTTTCCCTGCCCCCCTGCTCCCTGCCTTGTCCCAACGACTATTTTTAACACCAACCTACTTATTCCCTATGCTGAGGCTAGAATCTGTTAATTTTTATCGGCGTTTACAGCATCAGCACCAATACCCAATTTTACAGGATATTTCCTTGAGGGTATCACCAGGCGATCGCCTAGCCATTGTCGGTACATCCGGTGCTGGGAAAACTTCTTTATTACGCCTCATTAATCGCCTAAATGAACCCACTAGCGGCAAAATTTATCTTCAAAATCAGGAATATCGGCAAATTCCCGTTATCCAACTCCGTCAACAGGTAATGCTTGTCCAACAAGAAGCTCAGTTATTGGGGATGACAGTTGGGGAAGCCTTGGCTTATCCTTTAGTTCTGCGCGGTCTACCAAAGCAAAAGATTCAGGAAAAAGTCAGTTATTGGCAAGAACAACTGCGAATTCCTGAACAATGGTTAGGACGAACCGAGGTGCAACTTGCTGCTGGACAAAGACAGTTAATTGCGATCGCTCGCGCCCTAGTTACCGAACCCCGGATTTTACTCCTAGATGAGCCTACATCAGCCTTAGACACTCCCACATCCACTCACTTAATGGACATACTCACACACCTAAATCAACCACCTTCCTCGGCAATTTTGATGGTAAATCGCCAAATAGATTTAGCTCAAGCATTTTGTACCCATCTCTTACATCTTCAACAAGGTCAATTAATAGTCAATCAACCCGCCGCTGACATAGATTGGAATAACTTAGCAACCAGCTTAATCCAAGCCGAAACTCAAGCACTAGCAGAATGGACTTAATCAACTGCTAATTAACCCCAGTTCCTCTTGCCTCTTGCCTCTTGCCTCTTGCCTCTGTCCGTTCCCTGTTCCCTGTTCCCCTTTCCCTGTTTCATAAACTTTGAGTAGTCAACACAGGAAGTTGATTAGTAAATCTTTCTCTTGGTAATTTTGTTTGTGTTTGCGGAACATTAACATTCAAAATTTCCATGTTAAATCTGTATCCCACATTGCGGATAGTTTGAATTAAACTGGGTTGACGTGGATCAAGTTCCACCTTCTTCCGCAACGATAAAACATGAGTATCAATAGTGCGGGGATTATCAATAGCATCAGGCCAAGCACGACGCAATAATTCCGATCTACTTAAAGGCACTCCTCCAGCTTGTGCTAAAACATACAATAAACTGAACTCCTGGGGCGTTAAATCAATAAACTCCCCTTGAAAACGTACCCGACGCTGAACTAAATCAATTTGCAAACTGCCATAATCTAAATAGGCTGGTGCAGTAGGTGTCCGGTTACGGCGAATAATTGCCTCAACCCTAGCCAAAAATTCTTGCATTCCAAAAGGTTTGCTTAAATAATCATCCGCCCCCGCTTTTAATCCTGTCACAATATCAGCTTCATTCGTACGAGCAGATAGCATGAGAATTAAAGGCTGTTGTTGACGATGTAACCAGCGGCAAAACTCGACCCCATCACCATCTGATAAATCCGCATCTAGAATGACTAGAGTGGGTTGATGGCTGATAAACACTTCTTTGGCTTGATAAATACTGGCAGCTTGATGAACTCGGTATTCTAGTTGTTGCAAGTGCCAACCCAACAACGACCTCAGATGGGGATTCCCCTCAACAATTTCTATACAAACCGAACCCACAGTGGCAAGACCCCTTAGCGTTAATGAATCTCAAATTAACAATCCCATGATTAAGGTTTTGTAGTTTTTGTTACTTCAATAGACATATTCTTCACATTTCCCCCATAAACCTTGCAGAAAATTTATTTTTTACTTTATTTATAGCCAAACTAGTAGCTTTATTAAGTTTTTATTACGTTTACATTATATCCATTTGACAACGGCAATAGGTAAATAAAATTACTTTCTCATCGCTTATAGCGGTATGAACTAGAATCAGCTACAAAATTTACTTCAAAAAGCCATACAACCCTATCACTTTCACTCCTCTTCCTTCTTTTTATTCCTCCTAACTCTTACCCCATATCATTAAAGTTTATTTTTAGCAATCTGTCCTACTCCTTGAGAGATATGGTAAACTCAATAAAGCAATCATTCACCAAAGGGAGTAGCACAAAAATCACACCCGATGATAACCGAAGGTAGAGACAGGTGGTCATTGATCCCGGAAACAGCCAACAAATTCTAAAACTTGATTTTACAGATTTACGCAATCATAGCTAGATTTGTATTCCCAGTAAACAACGTCTAAAAAATTGGATAAGAATCCATTACCCTCTGTGGTTACAAATAGATAGCTAAAGTCCAGCTATCATATTTAACTTTTGACAAAAAATCGTAAAAATACCTTACAAAATCAGCATATTTCCAACTTTTTGGCGTAGGATCTAATTAAGTTTTTAGCTGCTGGGGGGTCTCACCCAAGGTGAAAATATTAACTTGTGAGTTAATACAGGAGAGGGAAGTGATATTTCATTAAGCGTGAATCATCATCTACAATTCTCATCGCAAAGAGATTAATACAGCAGTTATGCTCCAAGACACACAAACCATCCGCTACTACCAAAGACTTACCGACGCCTTCGTCGAATTATGGAACCGCGGTTATCGTATGGATGATATGCGGATGTATTTGGATGGATACCTAGCCGCACTTCGACATAGTAACATCATCGAACCATATTGGATTCATCGCTTAGAAGAGGAAGCCAGTCGTTACTTGCATGATGTATCTAATTTTACAATAGTTCAACCAGAACCTGAAAAACAGCATGGCTACTACTAAAGGTACTATCCGATTTTGATAACTAGTACAAAACGGCGTAAATAAACCAACCATTCTAAATCCTCCAAAAGCCTATACTGTCTTCATTTTGACTTTTGACTTCTGCCTTGCGGTACTAGCCCATTACCGCCGATGATCATAGCACGATTTTTGCCTTGGTCAATGGGGTATAGGGGACTAAATTTGGGAAATACTGCAATTTATACCCCTTAGTTTCATACAAATAAGGGGAATTTTTTTGTTATCTACTTCCGTACCAGCTAAGGGAGTACCGCCGGCGATTTCCATCCCGTCGGGTAATTCGCTGATTTTTGCCCCCATTTTATTGAGTTGTTGTGCCATTACAGTTATGCGATCGCTCTCCCTATGATGCTAACATTTTCGTATTAACAACAAGTTCTCACATATTCTTGAAAAACTGGAGATAATTTCAACAGAATTTTATCTTCTTTGATTTTCGTGATTAAATACCGTTTTTGTAAGGATTGTAACCCATTATTAAAATCAACTGAGGATAAATTTAAACTTTGTCTTAATTCTTCTCTGGAAATAGGGTTTTCAAATTTACTTAGTTCTAATACTATTTGTTGTTCTTGGGGTGATAGGTGGTGAAATGTCTCTTGAAATGACGGCGTAAATATGCGTATCCTAGAACCCTTGTAGAGGCTTTCCATGGAACGTCTCTACATTCTTTTTTTGGAGATGTCTATTAGACATTACCTATTTTCGAGCAAAATGTTTTTCCATAATTTCTAAAATCATGGGTGCAGCAACACTACCACCACCACCACCAGAATGTTCAGCAAAGGCTACCACTAAAATTTCTGGCTTATCCGCTGGTGCATAAGCGCCAAACCAAGCGTGATTTTCTTTAACTTTTCGTCTCCAAGCTTCAGCAGTACCACTTTTGCCAGCTATAGGAGGAAGAGAGGGGACATTTAATACCTTACCTGTACCTTCAGTAATTACCTTTCGCAAGCCATCACGCAAAATTTTAATGGTTATGGGTTTGAGATTTAATGATTCTCTCCAGCTTCTAGCTTCTTCATTATCCTTCAATAAATGTGGTTGGACTCGATAACCACCATTGGCAGGTACAGCAAACATCACAGCGGTTTGTAAAGGTGTAGCTTGTAAAGCACCTTGGCCAATAGACATATTCACAGTGTCACCGACACTCCAAGGTATCTTCCATGTTTTCTGTTTCCAATTTTCATCAGGAACTAAACCTTTAGATTCTTCTGTCGTAAATTCAAACCCGGTTCTTTGACCGAAACCATATTTACGAGTCCATTCAATCAATGTTGGTCCACCAACTTTCTTGGCAACTTGATAAAAGAAAGTATCGCTACTCCACTGCATAGCCCCTACAAAACCCAAAGGACCAAAACCAGCGTGATTCCATTCGCCAAATCTAGTTCCACCAATAGTTAAAGAACCATAGGTTTGTAATACTGTATCAGGAGAAAATTTACCTGATTCTAGTGCAGCGGTTGTGGTGACAATTTTAAATGTACTGGCGGGAGGAAAGGCACTTATGGCCCGATTAACTAAAGGATGACCAGAACCTTGAACGGTTTCCCAGTCTTTTTGAGAAAGTTTTTGTTTAGAAAATATATTGGGGTCAAAAGTAGGATGAGACACCATTGCTAAGATAGACCCATTCTTTGGGTTAATTGCGACTATTGCGCCATTGCGTTTACCTAAAGCTTTTTCTGCGGCTATTTGCATATCTAAATCTATGGTTAAGTGCAAATCATTACCAGCTTTTGCCTGCTTGCTTCCTAATACTCGTAATGGTCTACCACTACCATCTACTTCTACCTGCTGACCACCCCATTCACCTCTTAACAATTTTTCATAAGCTTTTTCTACTCCCATTTGACCCATAACATCTCCCAAGCGGTAGCCCTCTGCTTTCTTTTTCCCTAACTGTTCAGCGGTGATTTCACGGGTATATCCGAGTATGTGAGCCAACTCTTGACCATGAGGGTAATAACGCACAGCTTCCGTATTTATTTCTACTCCCGGTAGTTCATTTTCATACTCTTTTAATCCTGTTACCTGTGCCTCGTTTAAATTTCGAGCAATGCGAATTAGTGATGAGGGATTGACAGCAGATTGTTCAAGTATTGTCTCAATATCTGTTTGGGGAGTATCGAGAATTTTTGCTAAACGTGGACCAACTACCGACCAGGATGGTTTGGTATGTGCCATTGGCCACAAATATACAGAGCGGGGATAACGGGTGCTGGCTAATAATTTACCATTCCTATCAAAAATATTACCTCTTTCTGGTTGTTTGGGAATAACCCGAATGCGGTTAGATTCTGCTCGGATGCGGTGTTTTTTTCCTTCGATGATTTGTAAATATATTAATCTAGCGCCGATTCCAGATAACATTAATAATGTGAATAAAATTACAAATGTGGATTGGACACCACGTCCAACTGTGCGTGTGTTTTTTGTTATACTAAGTAATGATGGTAAAATAGTCATAGACCAAAATAATTTTTTGGGATAAATAGGTGACAGGTTACAGGGAACAGGTTACAGGTTACAGGTAACAACGGACAACGGACAACTGACAAGATTAAATATCAGGGTATTCTACTGAAGATTATGGCTCAAACTGCGATGCAGAATCAAAGAAGTTTAAAACCATTACAACCACTTGATGTTGAATTGCGTAATGTATTCAAGTTTTTCAACCAAGAACCCGCAGTACACGGAGTGGATTTGGATGTTAGACAGGGAGAGTTCTTTAGCATTTTAGGTCCTTCTGGTTGTGGAAAGACAACTACGCTTCGCTTGATTGCTGGATTTGAAAGGGTGGATGCTGGTAAGTTACTCATTCAAGGTCAGTTAATGACTGATGTTCCTCCTTATCGGCGACCGGTGAATACTGTATTTCAAAGTTATGCTTTATTTAATCACTTAAATGTGTGGGAAAATATTGCTTTTGGATTGCGGTTAAAAAAAATATCTAAATCGGAAATTGCTAGTCGCGTCACAGATGCTTTAAAGCTAGTAAAAATGGAAAGTTTGCGATCGCGTGTTCCTAGTCAACTCTCCGGTGGTCAACAACAGCGGGTAGCATTAGCAAGGGCTTTGGTGAATTGTCCCGCAGTGATTCTCCTCGATGAACCTTTGGGAGCATTAGACTTAAAACTTCGCCAGGAGATGCAGGTTGAGTTATCCAATCTTCACAAGGATTTAGGGTTAACTTTTGTGATGGTGACACATGATCAGGAAGAAGCATTATGTTTATCCGATCGCATTGCGGTGATGAATCAAGGCAAAATAGAACAAATTGGTACTCCTAGCCAAATTTACGAACGCCCGCAAACGCCTTTTGTGGCTGACTTCATTGGTGATACTAATCTATTTAGCGGTGAAATTGTGGAAGTGGATGCAGAATCTGTGAAAATTTCTACTAAAACCGGATTAACCATGATTGTTGGTCGTCACGAACAAACTCCTCTAGAAATAGCTCAAAGTGTTGTTGTTAGTGTTCGTCCTGAAAAAATTCAACTTTCCCTTTATCCCACTAATATACCCACAAACTGTTTTGAGGGACGGCTAATTAATGTCATGTATTTAGGGACTCATGTTAATTATGTTGTGGAATTAATCAATGGTGTGAACCTCAATGTTTTACAACCCAATACTTATGGTAGTTTACCAGATAGGAATACACCCATTTATGCTTGGTGGGAAAAATTTGACTGTTTAGCTATTAGTCAAGATATAAATTAAATGACTAACAGACGTAATTTTCTCAAAAAAATGGCGGCATTTTCTACCTTATCCTTAGGTAGTTGTGGTTGGCGACTAGCTAATGTGGGGTCAAACGATGTTAGCTCTAATCAAAGTGACAAACTATTTATTTATACCTGGACTCAATATACAGATAAAGAATTACTAACTACCTTCACGACCCAAACAGGGATGAAAGTAATAGCAGATGTATATGAATCCAACGATGTCATGTTAGCTAAATTGCAAGCTGGAGGTGGTGGTACTTATAGCATCATTTATCCTTCTGACTATATGGTACAAAAAATGGCGGAAAAGGGGTTATTAATAGAAATAGATCATAACCGTTTAATTGGCTTAGATAATTTATTTCCCCAGTTTAATAATCCTACTTATGACCCAAATAATCGTTATAGTCTTCCTTTTAATTGGGGAACAACGGGTTTATTATACAACTCAGAACAATTGGTAAATGTCCCGGAAGATTGGGAGTATCTTTGGCAAAATCAAGATCAACTCAATAAACGGTTTACCTTGCTCAATGATGTGCGAGAGGTAATGGGTGCAACCTTGCGGATGTTAGGTTATTCCTATAATTCCCACAATGAAACTGAGGTTAGACAAGCATATCAGAAATTGCAGATATTAAAACCTGCGATCGCCGCCTTTGATACAGACGCTTGGCAAAATAAGATTCTGGCGGGAGATCTAGCGATCGCTATGTGTTATTCTTCAGATGCCGTCAAAATTTGCAAGGAAAATCCCAAACTCAAATTTGTAATTCCTCGCAGTGGTTCTTCATTATGGACAGATACCATCGTCATTCCCAAATCTAATCCGAATATAGCTGGTGCTTACGCCTGGATTAACTTAATTTTGCGACCAGAAGTAGCAGCAAAAATTTCCGAACGTTTATATATTTCTACTCCTAATCAGGCAGCATTTGAACAATTACCAAAAGCAATTCAAAAAAACACTAATTTATTTCCCCCTGAATCACTTTTAGCTAAGTGCGAACGGCTGATACCTTTAGGAACATTTGAAGAAACTTATGAACGCTATTGGACTCAATTACTAACTTAAAAAATGGTAATGGGTAATGGGTAATAGGTAATTAATATATAATCACTAATTTGCAAATGGAATCTTCTAGCAACCTAAAAAAAATCGAGAAATTACAACCTGATTGGAAAAATTGGCTACCAACCTGGGGATTACTAGCACCATCTGGCATTTGGTTATTAATGTTGCTAGTTTTACCAACATTAATAATTTTTGAATTAAGTTTAGTCCCAGATATTCGACCAGGTGATTTAGTAAATCCTAGTGGATTAGGTAACTATATTCGCATTTTTGAACCGCTTTATTTAAAAGTCATCATTAATTCACTTTTTCTAGCATTTGGAACTACTATTATCACCTTAATTTTAGGCTTTCCCGTTGCTTATTGGATTGCTTTGATAGCACCAAAGCGATGGCAAAATTTATTATTATTAGCCTTTGTTTTACCTTTGTGGACTTCTTCTTTATTGCGTTCTTACGCATGGATTACAATTTTACGTCCCACCGGATTATTAAATAGTATATTAGCCAGTTTTGGTTTACCCGCTATCAATATTTTGAACAGTAACTCAGCGGTATTAATTGGCATGAGTTACAGCCTGTTACCCTACATGGTATTAATTTTATATGCTTCCTTAGAAAAATTAGATAAACAATTGTTAGAAGCTGCTGCTGATTTAGGTGCAAATCCCATGCAAACCTTTTGGAAAGTAACTGTACCTCAAGTTTTACCAGGGATTGCTGCTGGTTCGCTGCTAGTTTTTATTACTGGGTTAGGAGATTTTATAGACCCAGAATTACTGGGTGGTGCGTCAAGTATGACCGCTGCGCGGTTAGTTTATAATCAGTTTCTGGGCACTAGTCAAAATTGGGGTTTTGGTTCAGCATTGAGTATGGCATTGATTTTGATTGTGAGTATTGCCATTTCTTTCCTGATTAAATTTGATAAAACTAAATAATTGTGGTTCTACCGTTCCCTTTATGTAAAACAATATTTATTGTAGGTTGGGTTGTTCGCTGTCTTCGTTGCGGAGCAATCGGGACGAAACCCAACACCTCCTACTATCCTCTCGCTAATGTTGGGTTTCACTTCGTTCAACCCAACCTACGAAAATTGAATTAATATTTTATTCCAT
>NZ_JAQMSE010000119.1:0-5544 GCF_028330045.1 Aphanizomenon sp. CS-733/32 | reverse complement strand
GGACGCAAGCGATTTATGACTGTTGATACCTTGGGATTGGTACTACGAGTGTTGGTTACCTCCGCTAAGATGCCAGAGCGAGCAGGGGCTAAACAAGCACTCAAGCGTGTCAAAGATATGGCCACTCAGGTTTCTCGATTGACGACTATTTGGGCTGACGGTGGGTTTGATGGTCCATCGTTTATGATGTGGGTGATGGACGTTTGCCGTTGGATTGTTCAGGTAGTGCTACGACCCCAGGAAACTAAAAGTTTTGTGGTCCTCAAAAAGCGATGGGTTGTGGAACGTACTTTTGGCTGGCTGATGGGTTGTTGTCGGTTAGTCAGAGACTACGAGTTACTACCTGAAACATCAGAGACTTTTATCTATCTAGCTATGATCCGTATCATGCTCAGGCGATTGGCATAAATTTTGACTCCTCAAAACTTTTCAAACATCCTCTTAATAAAAATGCGTACAGCAGTTCTAGAAGGTTCGTCACGGACTACTATATATCCTCGAACACTTGAAGCTTTACCTTGGGTGAGAAATTTAGAACCTGATATAGAACAGCAATTAGTAGATGGGTATAATAATCTAGCTCGTTTAGCTAGTATTGCTAGAAACAATCCCAATGAGTGGTTATTATCCGAAGTGGAAACACAAATTATTACCAGTCGCTACGGATTGAGCGATCGCCGTTTAGGTTTAAATTTTTCTAACTGGAGTAAAGAAGACGTATTAGCAGAAGAATTAACTTTGGATGGTAACTGTATTGGGGCAGATTTGTTTTCACTAGAACTGGTTGATGCTGATTTAGCAGAATTAGTTTATTTGCTCTTAATCAATAGCACTGATGAAACTACTTCAAAAGCGACTATTCAAAAATTGAACGTGCCTCAAGATTATACAACTTTAATGCAAACCTATCGTCAGCGATTTGCTGATTTTCAAGAAGTTGAATCCGATTTCTTTAATGCTCTTAACCAAATTGATGAAACTGTTTATACCATGTTCAACATCACTGATGAGGAAAAAAATCACATTGAACATCGTCTTGGTAGTTTTCCGTTAAACAAGTTACAACCTCGATATCCCTGGGAAACAGTGAGACCCCGATCCATAAAGGCATACACTGAAGACAGATTTGCATAAACGTATTGACTTGAGTATATAGACCATTTTCCGTCCGCTATATCAGCTATTACCTATTACCCATTCCTGATTGTGGACAAGAGTATGAAATTGCCAATTAGGATCAGTTTCTGGATAATCTAAACGGTAATGTCCACCCCGGCTTTCAGTTCTAAACACAGCACTTTTGAGAATTAATTCGGCAATATCTAATAAATTACGAGTTTCCGCCCACAGCCGCAATTCCTTTTCAATTTGTGGTTGTTGAAAATTAACTGATTGTGTTGGGTTTAAACTCAATAATAATTGACTTAAAGGTAAATCTGCAAAGTCTTCTCGCCAAGATGCAACTTGAGAAATGGCAGTTTCTAAACTTGATTTTTCTCGACAAATACCTGCACTTTGCCAAACTACACGGGGTAAATTTTGGCGAATTTCTGCTAATTGTCTTTGTTGATTTTCCCACTCAATTAGAGATGGGTTAACTGCCAAACTTTCAGTTTCAATAATATTAGCAGATTCCTGTTTTCCCAGTTGCAATTTTTCATAGTCAACATTCGCCATTTGCGCCCCAAAGACAATACATTCCAACAACGAATTACTGGCTAGGCGATTAGCACCATGTACTCCCGTACTAGCAGTTTCCCCAATGGCATATAAACCGGGAATATTCGTAGCATTCATGACATCTGTGAGGATACCACCCATCCAATAATGGGCAGCAGGTGACACAGGAATGGGTTGAGTAAAGACATCAATCCCCCAATGTTGACAAACGGCGATGATATTCGGGAAACGGTGGCGAATTTTGTCAGGGGGAATGGGGCGCATATCTAACCAGACATTCGCTGTAGCCGGGTCAGCAGCCGTTTTTTGTAAATGACTGAAAATCGCTCGACTGACCACATCACGGGGTGCTAGTTCCCCTGCTGGGTGGTAATCAAAGGCAAAACGTCGCCCGGTGTCATCCACTAAATGCGCCCCTTCTCCACGCACAGCTTCACTAATGAGAAAACGTCCTGGTTTGCTCAGGGCTGTGGGGTGAAACTGGACAAATTCTAAATCACGGAGAATTGCACCAGCCCGCCAAGAGATCGCTACACCATCACCTGTACTCACCGCTGGATTAGTGGTTTGGGCAAATACTTGACCACCGCCACCTGTCGCTAAAATCACCGCCCCGGCTCTAATCCAGGTAATTTTCCCTTGATAAAATAAGCTAGTTCCCAAACATTGACCGGTTTGGGGTTCTATCCATAAACTCAAAGCCAAGGCTTGCTGAATGACTTTGATATTCTCACGACGGAGAACTTGATCTGTGAGGGTGGTGGTAACTTCCCTGCCTGTGGTATCGGCTGCATGAAGCACGCGAGGACGAGAATGGGCTGCTTCTAGGGTTAAAGCCAAGTTACTGTGATGACGATCAAAAGCTACGCCCAAGTTAACCAGGGATTGAATACAACTGGGGGCTTGTTCGGCTAGGAATTTGACAGCGGCGATGTCGCATAAACCAGCGCCCGCTTTTAATGTGTCTTCAATATGCAGTTGAGGCGAATCTTCTGGGGCGACGGCTGCGGCTATGCCACCTTGCGCCCAATCACTAGCGGATAGGGAGACTGTTTCTTTAGTAATTAAGCCGACTCGTAAGGATGTGGGTAGACATAGGGCTGTATATAGTCCTGCTGCGCCGGCACCGACTACTAAAACATCGAATTGGTTAGGAATATTTATATCAGGCAAGGGATAACTATGATTTTTGTGATTTGGATGATTTTTATGATTTGGGTATTTGTTTGGCAAAACCAAACAATATCCTTATGTTAATCATAAAAATCATAGTTTAATTTCATTTTCAATCCAAAATTTAAAATCTCAACTTCGGTGATGGGTAGGGAATATGTTTTCAATTCCCAGTCCCAGTCCCCAATGCCTGGTTCCCAATCCCCAATCCTTAGTTATCTGTAGATACCATTGTTAAAGCGATCGTCGCCTTCGTTGAATATAGACTCTGATTTTGTCACGGTGAACTTGTCTAAGTTAGTTTGCAAAGTTGCTTTTTGTCCATCGCTCAACCCTTCGATATTTAATACATCCTCTACTTTGTCGTAAGGAGCATTTTTGATAATTTTCTTAGCCAAGGTGGGATAAAGTCCCGGATATTGTTGGAAAGCCCGCACATTGGTATTGTTCAAATCAATTTTCTTACCAAATTCGGTTCCCAGCTTCTGATCTGCTCTATTTTGACTGGCGATCGCTAAAACTGGAACTTGATTTCCCACAAAGCTATTGAAACTAACAGCTTGGGCTGTTTGGGTAGTTCCCAGCATTCCCCAGCAACCTAGCAACAATGTAAATACAGTAAATAAACGCACCAATCCTTTCACGATTTTTACCTCTTTTTTTCCAGGAATAATAAAATTTTGCAGCCAAAAGCTATGAACTATAGGGCATAAGCCAGAAGTGTCAGGATGTGAGCGCAGTTTCTTTGCTAACTTGATCCCGGGTTCTTCATGGTTTAGCTTCATGGTTTAAGCTTGGGAGCTTGCACAACGGTCATCAAAAACTAATATACAGCGTATCAATATCCATAATATTTACGACTAGTTGGTTTGATTGGACTTTTTCCAGAAATTTGACCTCATAGCACCTCTGCGCCCATTTTTCGGTGTTTGCCTGAATTGATGGGAATTTCACGCCAGAACTGCTGCTAATAAGAAGAGACTATCTACTAAGATTGTACTCAAAACCGCCCCCCCAAAAGCATACCAATAGGATTGTTTATTCAGTAAAGAAGCTGTTCCTACTGTCATCAGCATTAGAGCCAAAATGACTGCCCAGCCTTCTCCCCAAGGTGTTTGGACTTGTGTTAGGGCATTCTGTAAGATTTGTGAAGCACCAGATGGATCTGTTCTCATAATTTGTCGCCAATAAGGCATCAAATCCACCAAATAAAAATAAATATCGGTTAAAACCGTTCCTAGTAAAGAACCCAGGTAAAACCAATTGCCGACTTTACCGCAATTTTTCGCTAAACACCACACAGCAAAGGGTAGTCCCAATGCTTCTATGGGTATATGCCAGATTGGTTCATATCTTAGCCAACCCCAATAAATCGCTCCTGTTAACCAAGTCCAGCTAAAGCCAAAAAGTAAATCTCCCCACAGGTAGGTTTGCGAACGTGACATTAATCTCATACTGAGCCAAACCCACAATCCTGTCATTAATACGCTAAGAATGGGAAATGTTCGCACTAACGGAGCTTCTACGAACACTGGTACTGATACTAAAAATACTGATGCTAAAAATATTAACCAACTTTGTCGGGAAGATAGGAAATTTGGTAAATGAGGATTGTTCAGGCTGTGATTGATATCTACAGTCGGGTTAGTAGCTGTATAGGCAGAAAATGTATGATTAATCAAAGTTTCTAATATTTGTTACTAAACTTTACTTATCTTCAGAATAACATAACTGAAAATCCCCCAGGGGGGCATCTTGATTATACATGAAATTTATTTATAGAGGTATGCACTCAAGTTGTAGGAATAGACCGAAAAATTTGAGATTTTGGATGGGGAATTTTCGGTACAGGTTCTCTGCTCCTTCAGGGCGGAATTGATTAAATAATTTGGGTATATGGTGATTGAATGATAAGTGATTTGTATGGGATTTTGATAAAAAAGAACTTTCTCAATAAACAGGGGTCTATTCTCATAATTATTGAGAATATTATCAATAGTCAAACGAGTTTTGGTGATTTCAGCTTGGGGGCTTGACAGTGTTCTGAGTTTTGGGTATGCTCATGGTATGAGTGGGAAAGTGTGCGCCCATATATATAGGGTTTTTATTTATCAAGATAATTAGGGTTTGCTGAAAAAGTTGTCTGTGAGGGCTAGGAGTCAGGAGTCAGGAGTCAGGAGGAAGAATTAGAAGAAGAGAAGAATAGTCTTGAATCTGGTCAACTGATAGGTTTTTGCTAATTTCCACCCTTATTCCTTGCACCTGATTCACCTTTTTCAACCCTCAACCTCTTGATATATCTAAGTTTTAGCTTTATTAAGCAAGCCCTAATTATTTCCCAAATCAACCCCAGAAGTAGGGGAAATAAGAAAATAATATTTGTCCTCATCACCAAAATGCCAAGACGTTATCTTGGATCTCAAAATGAAGATGCAATTGCAGTAGATGTAGAACTGGGAAACATGGTTAAAATCTGAAATAAGCAAGTAATTAAGAAATATCGAACTCAGAAATAATGCACACAGACACGATATTCTACCAAATCTTCCTAACTTTTCACACCCTCTTATTTGAAATCCTGGGTGAACCTACAGAAAATGCCAAAGATTATCAATTTACTTCTGTGGAAGTGAAAGAAAAAGCATTTCGGTTTGATGGAATTTTTATAGCAGATAGTCCAGAAAAACCCAT
>NZ_JAQMSE010000118.1:0-7861 GCF_028330045.1 Aphanizomenon sp. CS-733/32 | reverse complement strand
GGTTACAGGTTACAGGTTACAGGTTACAGGTTACAGGTTACAGGTTACAGGTTACAGGTTACAGGTTACAGGTTACAGGTTACGACTGACTAATTCTTTTGCTGTTGCCACTTGTGGATAGCATCTTGAGCATCTTCATAGGCAATTGTTACTTGTGGGACTAATTTAGCGGTGGCGACAGCAGTTTGAAAATCTCCTTGAGTGGCACGAATTTTGGCTAAATCTAAAATTTTTTCACTCCATTCGTTAATTAATGTTTGGGCAATTTCAAAACCAGGTTGTCCTTTGGGAATTTTTCTGGCAACTTCGATGGCGCGATTATAGGTTGATGCTTGTTCAGGAATAATTAACTTCTTAGCTGCATCTAAGAGAGTTTTATTACTTACATATTGTTTGGCTTCTAGTTGCCATTTTTGAATAACTGTTTGAGATTGGGAATAAAACGGATCTTTTGTAGTGATTAACTTGGCAATTGTGATGGCGGTTGGATATTTTTTTTGTTGAGCTTGTGCCTGTGCTAGTTCCAAAATCATTTGACACCAAACCTGAATATTTTCCTGAGATTTGACGTATAGTGGTGAATCCGGGGGGATTCTCTGGGCTTTAGCGATCGCAATGCTTAAATGATTCGGTTGTGTGGGGACAAGCGACATTTTTCCTAGCTCTAAAATCGCTTGATTACGTTTTTTAGAGTCTGTATTGGCACTAATTTGGGCGTTACTAGGATTTTGAGAAGTGTTAAATATTTGGGGAAATTGTAGTTTGCTAGTCTGATTATTAGATGCTGTTTTTGAGAAATTTTTCAACCGAAAACTTTCAGGATTACGGAGTAAAAATGTGGCAATTATACCTACTATCACCATCGTACCACCCCCCCAAATGATAAATTGTTGCCAAATTGGTGGTTCAGATCGCAGTGAAGTATAGGTATTGGCTGTGGTCAGGGCGGGAATAAATCTGCCACTGGGCTGGGATTCTGGTGAAGTTGTTAAGGCGTGATTGTTGCTAACAGACGACTTTGAGATGGATGGGGGGACTAAATTTTCCTCCGTTGTTGTGGGGCTTAAGGTGGTCTCCACTGAGGCATTTTCTGCCCACCAATACCTGTTTATGCTGCTAAAGGTGCTATTTTCTATGGGGGGTGCGGTGCGGGTGATAGCAAAACTTTCGGCGGGGAAAATTAGTGCTGCTGAGGTTTCATCTAGTGTCAACGTGGGTAAAATAGCTGGCTCTGGAGAGGGAATGACAGTCATGGGGTTTTGGACTGGTCGCCAGTGGTGTTGACAAAGTTTGGGGGTAAGATAACTTACATAGGCAGCTAAATCAGCAAAGTTGTATCCTTGTCCAGAACCTAAAGCTTCTAATAATGCTGCTGTGAAGAAACCATGACCTAATTCCGTGCTTTCATGGGCAAATTCCTCGGGTTGACAGGAAATAATTGCGCCCATTTGTAGTTCTTGGGCTAATTCGATAATTTCTTGTCCTACGGGGGCATCTGCTTGAGTCCCAAAAGCGCGGTTAATATCCAAGATGAGTAAGATATTGAGTCCGCTAACCTGTAGACTCTCCATGAGCGATCGCACTTCTATACCAGTTTCGGTAACTTGCTCAGGATTGCCGGCGACTGGCATTAAATAATCTTGTTCTTTGTGGTTAACCCCATAGCCGCTAAAGAATAACCATAGGTAGTCCCCTGGCTGCCAAAGTGTCGCTGCTAATTCTTCTAGCAGCAGGAGGATATTGTCTTTTGTCGGATAGGAGGATTGTTCCCCTATGGGGGGCGAGGTATTTGTCATTAACAGGCATTTTTCCGGGAGAAAACCTGCTTGTGTTACCAAAAAATCCTTAATTGCCTCAGCATCGGCTTGAGCGCAACTGAGAGGTTGAAAAAATTGATATTGATCAATGCCGATGGCGATCGCCCAGTAGTTTACCATCCTGCTATGAGTCGGTTATTTGTTTGTTGTTTACTGAAAATTGCTGTCAGGAGTCAGGAGGAAGAAGGAGTCACCGAGTCAGGAGGAAGAACGAGGAAGTAAAAGCCTCTTGTAGACAGTGGTTCATTGTCCTATTACTTAGTTTAATTAATTTTCACTTATTGCTGAAATTAGTTGTAGTGGATACAACATAAATAATCGTAAAATACTCGCACTTGATTTCCATGATCGGTCATTCAGGAGAGAGAAGATTATGTTCAGAATTGATGCAATACAATCATTTTCAGTGATCCCCTTTTCAATTATTAGTCAAGTTGGCAAAAAAATCCAGATTATTCATAGTGGAGTGTGGCTGTTATTAGCAGTTTCTTTATGGTTCATGACAGAAGCGATCGCTCCGCAGATTGTCCAAGCTTACACAGCTAGAGTAGATTTGCTGATAGACCGTTTACCAGAGGAAAGCTACGAAACCGTGCTACGAAGGGCAGAATCTACCGCTAGAGCCGCAACTCAACGGAGCTTTGACCAAGATATTTTGGTGACAGAAGTATCCGTTATTATTTCAGCACAAAATCGGGGAGCGATCGCCCCAATCTTATCATTAGAAGTCAGTCGCCCTCAATGGCAAAAACTGCCAGATCCCCAAAATTGGACAACTTATTTTAAAACAGCCCGCTTATTACTGCTAATTGATCAATAGTAGGGCTTAGGCATTGACAAAGTTTTTTAAATATGTAATGTGGATTTTATCTCTTGTAGGGTGCGTCAGACCCAATAATTTGGTAAAAAACAGATTTCTCTATCTGACGCACCCTACTCAATAAGTTATTCCCAAACCCTGATGATCTCGTTGAAAAAACCATAACTCTGTTCGCGTAGCGTCTCCGAAGGAGAAACTCCTAACACCGAACTCAGGTGATGAGGTGCTGTAAAGTAATCCAGGTAGGCATTTATCAGGATGATTATGGCGCTTTATTTAGATTCAGCTATTGCCGTAGAAGCCGAAATTGTTAAACATTGGGGTTGGGTCAAAGGTATTACCACCAACCCCACATTATTAGCGCAAGCTAATACCCCACCGGCAACCACCCTCAAAACCTTAGTTTCCTTAACTTCCGGTCCTGTATATTATCAACTCCTGGCTTCAGATCAGAAGAAAATGATAGCCGAAGGGCGAAAGGCCTTTGAAATTATTGGTTCTCAAACCATCTTGAAAATTCCCGCTACACCACTAGGATTTGAGGTAGTAGCCACCCTTTCCTCAGAAATTACCTGTTCCGTCACCGGCATTTACAGCCCCGCACAAGCCGCCGTAGCCAAGGAAGCGGGGGCAAAAATTGCGATCGCCTATGTGAATCGGGCAGAACGCTTGCTAGGAGACGGTATTGCCTTAGTCGGCGATATGTCCAGTGTCCTCAAAGGCAGTGATGTGGAAATTTTAGCAGCTAGTATCAAGTCACCAGCAGAAGCCGCCGCATCTCTCCAAGCAGGTGCAAATCATCTCACCTTACCTTTGGCAATGTTGCAAGCGATCGCTACCCATGAATTTTCCCATCAAACCGTGATTGATTTTGCGGCTGGAGGAATTGGTTTAACAGTTTAACTTGATCTCACCTCAATCCTATATAGAGAAGACTGTTAGTGAATCAATGCAGGGTTTCACCCCTCATCCTGAAACCCTGCATTTTGCATAATTAGAATACTTTAAAATCGGGTTTATAGTCATAGATACAATGCCTTTAAAGCCGGTGAAATCAAGCCATGTCAAGGATGATGGGTGTGACCCCCTATTAATTATTCTCGAAAAATGTCGGTTGAAAACTGTTGGAGATGAACAAATAAAAAAATAAAAATAAATGCCAAATTGGCAACCACGATGAAATTATCCAGGCTAAATTATATTAGACAAGCGAAAAACAAGAGAGTTGTTAAAAAGCTAAATCAATTAACAAAAGACTCTTGTAGAGGTTGTCTCAAAAATAAATAGAATTAGTATTTGCTGCATAGGAATACCTGCTAAGTATAGACGTTATCGTTAACCTGCAAATTACCCCCCTAATTAGCGGTTCTCGTCTATATGAATAAAGTTCCTAATCGCTTCAGCAGCAAATGGTAGAGTGGGAGAGAAAGGCGCTTGGTAATGCCTCCTCCCACTCTCTTTTTTTTGGGTACTTTTTGCCGATTTCTTCAGAATAAACTTAAAATCAAAATCAAATTAAAAACTAGATTAATGAAGTGCAAGACCTAAATTCATAACCGGACAACAAATCAGTTTTACCCCTACTACATAACTCCCTCTTCTATATTTTATACATTGCCAGAGAAGAGGGAGCATGAATAGATGATAGGGAATTTACTTAGATTAATTTCAATTAAGCGGCAACTTTTTCCTCAAGGGGTTTAAAAGTTTTCTTGGTTGCACCGCAAATAGGACAATGCCAATTTTCAGGAATATCTGCAAATGCAGTACCTGGCGCAATTCCTGAATCGGGATCACCTGTCACAGGATCATAAATCATGCTGCATTGTCTACAAATCCATTTCTGAGTTTGCGGATTTTCACTGACAACTCTAGTTACAGCGTCTCCACCGTTCAAGACTTCTAAGGCTTCAGTATAGCGATCTGCATGATAATTTTCAATGAATTTCAGCAACCCAAATCGGTGGGCGGCAGCACGAAATGTGTTAGCGTGATCACTAGATTCTTGAGCTTGTTGGAGAAATTCTGCCGCTGCGGGATGATCTCGATCATGTTTAGCAGCAGCAGCGAATTCAGGATACATAGTTGTGTATTCATAGGTTTCACCGGCGATCGCTAAAGATAAACAACGAGAGATAATTTCCCGTTTTTGTTCATCAGTTAAAGCTGCTGCATCTTCAACAACAAGTTCTGGATGTAGTAATTCAAAATGTGCAAAGGCGTGTTCGGTTTCTTGATCTGCTGTTTCTTTAAAGAGTTTTGCTAAATCGGAAAACCCTAGTTTACGTGCGACTGCTGCAAAAAATAGGTATTTACGATTAGCCATTGATTCCCCACCAAAGGCTGATTCTAAATTTTGTAGTGTAGTAAAATTGGATAAATCCATAATTTGCGAATCTCGATGAGAGGTTGTTGCCTAATATTAAAACACATTCGTAAGAATTCAGAAGTTCAGGATAAAGAAGATTTTTCTCTGATCTTTCCTGTTCCCTAAATTTTGACACACATTCTTTAAGATTGAATTAACAATGATCACCAACGAATTACCAAAATGCGTCGAGATTATTGCCAAACAACGGCAGTTTTTCCAAAGTAGTAAAACGAAAGATGTTACTTTTCGGATTGCCCAACTCAAAGTCCTTAAACAATTAGTAATTGAGAATAAAGCAGCAATTATTCAAGCATTAAAAGCTGATTTACATAAACCAGAATTTGAGAGTTACGCTACGGAAATCGGTGTTAATAAAGAAATTGATTATGCCATCAAACATATCAATACTTGGACAAAACCCAAAAAAGCAGCCGTTCCTTTAGATTTATTTCCATACTCGGCGAAGATATATCCAGAACCCTTAGGAGTAGTTTTAATTATTGGACCTTGGAATTATCCATTTCAGTTAATTATCTCACCTTTGGTTGGGGCGATCGCTGCGGGAAATTGTACTATTATTAAACCTTCAGAACTCGCACCATGTACTTCGGATTTAATTACAAAACTTATTCATAAATACTTTGATCCAGAATATATTACAGTTGTCCCTGGTGCAGTGGAAACGAGTCAAAAGTTACTAGCAGAAAAGTTTGATCACATCTTTTTCACTGGTGGTACAGCCATTGGTAAAATAGTTATGGAAGCTGCTGCCAAACATCTCACTCCGGTAACTTTGGAATTGGGGGGGAAAAGTCCTTGTATCATTGATACAGACATTAATCTAGAACATACCGCCAAACGCATTATTTGGGGTAAATTTATTAATGCTGGACAAACTTGTATTGCCCCGGATTATTTGTTGGTAGATACAAAGATTAAACCAAATTTAGTCAATGCTTTACAAAAATGTCTGCAAGAATTTTATGGAGAAAATCCGGCAAATAGTCCCGATTATGGCAGAATTATTCATCAAAAACATTTTGACAGATTAGCTAATTTACTCAACTGTGGTGAAGTGATTATTGGTGGAGAAACTAACCGTGAAGAACTTTACATTGCCCCCACGCTTCTGGAAAATGTTTCTTTAACAGATACAGTAATGCAAGAGGAGATTTTCGGTCCGATTTTACCCATCATTGAATATACAGATATCAATGAAGCTATTACCTTGATTAACTCTAGACCGAAACCCCTGGCTTTATATTTATTTTCTCAAAACAAAAATCTGCAAAAACGGATTTTACAGGAAACATCATCTGGGGGAGTATGTATTAATGATACAGTCATGCAGGTTGGTGTTTCTTCTTTACCATTTGGGGGTGTGGGTGATAGTGGGATGGGTAGCTATCACGGTAAAGCTGGTTTTGATACCTTTTCCCATGACAAAAGTGTCTTACAAAACTCATTTCCTTGGGATATAAATTGGCGATACGCACCCTATCAAGGTAAATTACCGCTGTTGAAAAAAATTATTGGTACTTAATAAAAATCCAGTAGGGGCGCAGGGCCTGCGCCCAGTCACTCATACGCCCAGGAGTCAGTCAAAATGGCTTAATTATTTGATCCTCCATGGAGGGGTAAAGCAAAAGCTTAATGGTGTCAACTTAACGCAAAATCTTCATCCCGCAAGGAACTCAAGTTCCTTGCTAATAGCGAAAGTCATCTAAAAGATGACTAAATACTAGGAAAATTCATTAGTCCGTTTTAACGGAATTAAGCTATGAGACAGGGAATTTATTCCCTGGCGGGTGTGGAAGCCAAACAAATAAGCCATCTGTAACCTAAGTTGACACCAATGAGCACTGCTAAACCCTTACGCATTGGGGTTTTCAGTAATCTTGTAAAAATTCAAATCTCAGCCGTCACGAGTATAAATTTATTCTAACTCCTGAATTGGAGACTACTGAATTTTTCTCTAAGATTCTTCTGTTTCTTCTTCCTCAATTGCTGGATAGACGAAGTTAGAACGACCACTTAAAATTGATTTACCAAGGGAGATAGCTTTTTGCGCTTCAACAGCAGCTTTGTGTCTCCAGGTAGCGCGGCGTTTATCTCGTTTAGATTTTGATGTTTTCTTCTTAGGAACAGCCATGACAGCGGTATATCGTGATTCTTGACAACCTTCCTATTGTAAGCGATTAATTGACTTTTGACCGGGAATTTTGGATTTTGGATTTTAGATTTTAGATGAAAAAAATTTCCTACAATCCCTGTCCTTGAGGACGGAAAAATCCTCAATTCCAAATCCCAAATTTTCCAGATCTCCACTTGAGGGCGGATTCACCTGAGTTCGGTATTAGCCGGGATTTCTCACCAAAATCCTCAAACCCTTATAAAATCTGGATTCTGGTTTTTCACACTGCATCAAAAATCAACTCCGTGAAAAATGCCCGAAACCGTTTCTCTATAAGGATTAGATAGATTGTGATAGCGTTCGCGGTAGCGTCTGGTTCGCATAGCGTTCCGAAGGAATAGAGATAGCGCGACCTAGGAATCGCATTGTTTGTGAGAAATACGGGTTAGGAGTTTCTCCTTCGGAGACGCTACGCGAACGGAGTTATGATTTTTTCAACGAGATCATCAGGGTTTGAGACTCATACTTGGGGCAGTTTTCCACAAATTATCTTATGTCGAACTCAGTTCTCATCAATGTTTCGTGACGTACTCCACACACTCCCTTTCAGGTGAGTGTGGGCTTCTCAGTGACTCCTCTATGAGGACATTAACTGAGCTTTAAGACCGTGCGCCCCACGGTTCTTTGGTTTTGAGATTTGTTTTTTGTTTTGTAGGCTG
>NZ_JAQMSE010000004.1:0-4883 GCF_028330045.1 Aphanizomenon sp. CS-733/32 | reverse complement strand
CTCTAAAACTACCACTCATAAGAGCGATCGCTCCCCTTTCTTACCACCCCCGTGCCAGGTATCGGAAACCCCTGAACTGACAGAGGTTGTACGTCAATTCATCGAGGCGAACCGTGCGCCAAGGGATACGGAAACAGACTTTTGATATTTTTTGAGGTGAGTGGTAAAATGGGGTGACTTACTCCGCGTCGTCGCCCGCAAAAGGAATATGGAAGATATTGAAGTGACCAGTGGCTAGTTCGACCTGACCGCTTTGATCCTTAGCTGTAGAGATGGTTTCGCGTTCTACGGGGGCAACTTGTTGGGGGCGGATGTTCTTCTTGCTCATGGTGTGTTTTCCTTTTTGTTTGTTCGTTTAACTTCTTCATTGTGAAGAAGACTGGTTTGGTGAAGGCGTTAAATTGGCGTTGAAGGGTAATTTAACGAGTTGTGATTCACCAGAAGCTTTTTTATAGTGATTTACCAAATTACTAAAGGGTAGAAATCAGCTATTTTTCGGTCTGCTGTAATAATAGAGGCTCGGTTTATTTTGGCAACGGCTACAACCACTCTATCAACAGGATCTTTGTGTTCCCACTCTAATTTGACACTTTCTAGCCAAATTTCCTCATCAATTGGAACAATACGAATAACATTAGACTTTTTTAGAGTGGCAATATAATCATCAATATCCACACCTAAATCTAATTTCTGGTTTTTACTTTTGATAGCTATTTCCCAGACTACTGTTGATGGAACTAAACCATTTTTTTCCTGTTCCATCGTGTAACAAGCTTCTTTTGCAGATGGGGAAAGTTTGTCTGGATCTAAACTCCACCAAATGAGGGCGCAGGTGTCAAGCACAAAAAAATTAATTTTTATACTTCCTGCCATTCTTCGGTAGTTGGGGTAGTTAAATCCTCAAAATACTTGATTTTACCGCGCATATTCTTAAATAATTCTTCAGTAGTAGGGGTTTGTTGATAGGGAGAAATTCTCACAACGGGGTTAGTTCCATCAGTAACTAAAATTTCTTCACCTTGCAATTCTACAAGTTGCAAAAATTCAAGTAAGTTAGCTTTTAAATCATTCTTGTCAACTGTTTTCATATTGTTTTTTGGTTACTCGTTCTGATGGGGTAAGGGCTGATAGTTATACAGCTATGTACTACAATACTAACAAGCCCAAGGAAAAGACCCCAATTATCAAACCAAAAATCAAATTGAAAAGTTTTTGACTTTTGACTTGTTCATGGGCTGACTTACTCCGCGTCGTCACCCGCAAAAGGAGTACATTTTTTGGTTTCAATATCACACAACACAAGGGCTGTAACCTGACCGCTTTGATCCTTAGCGGTAGAGATGGTTTCGCGTTCTACGGGAGCAACTTGTTGGGGGCGGATGTTTTTCTTAGTCATGGTATGTTTTCCTTTTTGTTTGTTCGTTTAACTTCTTCCTTATTAATAGGACTTACGCATTTTAAAGAAACCTAGGGGTTTGAGATTGCTTCCTTACGTCGCAATGACAGTATTTGAAGTAGGTTTTGCGTAAGTCCTAATTAAGAAGACTGGTTTGGTGAAGACGTTAAATTAGTGTTGAAGGGTAATTTAACGAGTTGTGATTCACCTGAAGCTTTATATAAAACCTCTCTCCTTGTGGGAGCTATCCATTACCGGGATCTTTTTTGACATTCGTGAGAGCGATCGCTCGCAAGCATAAGTCCTGTTCATTTTTTTTCCTGTTCCCTCTCCTCTTAGGAGCTACGGTGTACACACAAGTTCTATCTGTCCTCGTTTTATGATTATTTAGCCCCCTAAATCCCCTGCCCCCGTGACCCCCAAGTTTGGGGGTAAAATGGGGGACTTTGAAATTATTATTCCCCCAGAATTGGGGATTAGGGGCATCAAAACCCTATTAGGCCACTTGATTAAACTGTACACGGTGGCCTCTTAAGAAGAGGGTTAGGGAGAGGTAGAGGTTTAGTGTTAAGTAATGTGAATTCTCCCAAATAATCAATACAACTACTGAACCTGTGACTATTAAAGGTGCAATTAATAATCAGTAAGTTAGATCAAGCTACTTTGATTTTCAGAGTACAGCAAATTATTATCTAAATGCAAGCCCTTATTAATAAAATTTACTTATTAATATCAATTAATATTTAGTTGATATTTTGCTAATATCCCAATCATCATCCTATCTAATTATGTACCACTTAAATACTTACTTTCAGATAAAGTAGAAGTCAAAATACACAACCAACAATTACCGTTTTTTTCTGACATAAAAAAAACTTATGTATATTAAATTACGTAAACAACACTTGATTTTGAACTACAGATATTGTGATGATTATCTCCATACTTGCCAACGCAACTTAGTAAATCTAACGCTATAAACTAGATATCTATGGAGAAAAAAGACTAATTAACCCAGGCAATCAACTAATTAAATGCTAAAACCATCAATAAAATCAGAAATCCACAAATTATGGAAGTTGACACAGGGTGATTCACAAATATGTGTGGCGGTACTAGATGGATTAGTTGATCAATCCCATTCCTGCCTAAATACAGCAAATTTAACAAGGCTACCTACCCTAATCCACGGTGAAGCCACTGATGGATCTATGTCTGGACATGGTACTCATGTAGCAAGTATCATATTTGGTCAACCGGAATCACCCGTAGAAGGAATTGCCCCCCAATGTCGGGGTTTAATCGTGCCTGTTTTTGGTGATAATAATAGGAAAATTTCTCAACTAGACCTATCTCGCGCCATTGAACAAGCCGTCAATGCTGGGGCGCATATTATCAATATCAGTGCCGGACAACTCACCGATAATGGTGAAGCAGAAGGCTGGTTAGATAGGGCTGTCCAACTATGCAAAGATCACAATGTTTTAATTGTGGCTGCTGCTGGTAATGATGGTTGCGAATGTTTGCACGTTCCCGCCTCTTTACCCACTGTATTAGCAGTAGGGGCAATGAATGACCAAGGTAAACCCATTGACTTTAGTAACTGGGGAGAAAGCTATCAAAACCAAGGCATTCTTGCACCAGGAGAAAACATCTTAGGGGCAAAACCGGGGGGAGGGACACAAAAACTCAGTGGTACTAGCTTTGCTACTCCCATTGTTTCCGGTGTCGCTGCTTTACTCCTAAGTCTGCAAGTTCAGCGTGGTGAAACACCCGACCCAGGTAAGGTGAGAGCGGTTTTATTAGAAACTGCCATACCTTGCACAACCAAGGATACAGACGATATTAGTCGTTGTTTATTAGGCAAGTTAAATATTTCTGGTGCATTGCAATATTTTACAGGAGGAACAATGTCCGAAGAATTAGATACAGTAGAAACCGTTGACAGCGTTGAAGCTGCTGGTTGTGGTTGTGGTAGTGCAGACATCACAAAAAATACAACAAATATCAGTGCAGCCGAAGCCAACCTAGAAGAACTTGTTACCGATGAACTGCCAGAAATAGTTCCAGCTAGTTCTGTAACCACTTCCACACCTTTTACAACTGCAAATATATCAAATTCCAGACCTACAACCATGTCAAATCGCACATCTAATTATATTACCGCCAGCCAAGCACCCAGCGATCTCTATGCTATTTTACAACAATTATTATCGGGACAAATTCAAGCAGAAGACAGCGAGAATTATGTAGAGAGAGTCAGTATTCCCGGTATTTTATCGGGACGCAGTGTGAAACTATTTTCTGGTCAGGTTGTGCCAGTAATTGAAGTTCCCAACACTCGCGGACTTTATGGTTGGAAGGTTAACACCTTAGTTCAGGCTGCTATTCAGACAGTGCAAGCACAGGCTTCAGAAGCCCAAGAAGAGTCTATTCGTCGGACTTTGGGTAGTTTCCTCAGCCGTATTTATTATGATTTACGGAATTTAGGGACAACTTCCCAAGATAGGGCGTTAAATTTTGCGTCTACGAATGCTTTTCAAGCGGCTTCTACCTTTGCGGAAGCTGTGGCTACAGGTATGGAGTTGGATAGTATTACTGTAGAGAAAAGTCCTTTCTGTCGTTTAGATAGCGATTGTTGGGATGTAAAATTGAAGTTCTTTGATCCTGAAAATAGCCGTCGGGCGAAGAAGCTATTCCGGTTTACAATTGATGTGAGTGATATTATTCCTGTCACCTTGGGCGAAGTCCGTTCTTGGTCTACTCCTTATTAATATCTCACTTTGTGAATATAATTCACAGCCCCGGCGAATATAATTCGCGGCTACACAAACAAAGTCCACCTTCGTGGACTCTCAGAAAAATTAGTGGTTTAAAACCCACGCAGGTGGGTTTTGCCTGTGTAGACGCGGTTTCTAACCGCCAATTTAATGTTAAGCAAGAAAACCCAACATTAAAATCACAATCTACAATCTAAAATTGGTATGTTATGAGATTACCCAAACTTTCCCCTCCGGTAAAAAGACCAGATATTATTTATCCTCATCGTTCTGTGGATGTAATTCATGGTAGAGTTGAGGACTTAGTTAGCATTCGCATGGACTTATTACATGGTGCTAATTATAATGACCCCGCCGCATTTCAAAATCGTAGCTATCACCAAATTAAATCTTCTTGTAGCTATGGTTGTCATAATTTTTAGTTAGCTCAAAATTTGTGTAACGCTATTGTTGGTTCTTAGTATGATAGAGCAACTAAATTCATTGCAATCTGTTCTGGCATTCAATGGCAAAGATAATTATGTTAGTTTAGGCAAGAAGCTGGAGTTTAAGATTGAGAAAGAAATTACTTTAGAGGATGTTTGAAAAGTTTCCGGCGATTAGAAATCGCTACTACACAAACAAAGTCCACCTGCGTGGACTAACGAAAAATCAAGGCTTTTGAACCCACGAAGGTGGGTTTCGTCTGTGTAGCTGCGACTTCTAGT
>NZ_JAQMSE010000117.1:0-34042 GCF_028330045.1 Aphanizomenon sp. CS-733/32 | reverse complement strand
GGTTACAGGTTACAGGTGACAGGTTACAGGTTACAGGTAATAGGGAAAAGAATTTTCTTCTTTCTTTCTCCTGACTCCTGAACTCCTGAACTCCTGAACTCCTGAACTCCTGACTCCTGACTCCTGACTCCTTAATTCCAATCCTGCTCATCTTTTTTGCCACGACTTTTGTAAACTCCGCCTGTATCATGGATTTGACGGGTTTTGGTAAATAGTTCAGCTTCAGTTAAACCCCAGCGTTGCAAAACTTTATCCAAGTTACTTTGGATGTCTCGCGCACCGGGGAAACCTTGATAACGAATTTTTAGTCTAGCTAATTCTGATAAATTGTAATCGCTTGCGTCTTGAGCGAGTAAAATATCAATAAGGGGGCGATCGCGGTTGTAGAGTGGATGTTGTTGGTCTTTACCACCGGGAATTTCTGTCATCATTAATACCTGTACGAAGTTAGCAATCCATCAACAACTCAAGAGCCAAAATCTCGACCATTGCTAATTATCCACCATAATCTAGTGAATGACGGCAACTACGCCTTGTCACTTACGGCTCTCACTACTGCCATTCAGCTTAAAATAAAGATACATTATCTTTAAGAAAATACAAGAAACTTTAGATGAGGGTGAACTTATATCTCACCCAAAGTCCAAGCAGCACGAGGGAAAGAACCCGCTATGTTTGAACACTTCACTTCCGAAGCCATTAGGGTAATCATGTTAGCTCAGGAGGAAGCACGACGACTGGGACACAACTTTGTAGGAACAGAACAAATTCTCCTGGGTTTAATGGGAGAAGGAACAGGTGTTGCTGCTAAGGTACTGGCTGAGTTGGGTGTTACCTTGAAAGAATCCCGTCGGGAAGTAGAAAAAATAATTGGCCGGGGTTCTGGGTTTGTCCCACCGGAAATTCCTTTTACCCCGAAAGTCAAAAGCCTGTTTGAGCAATCTTTCCGAGAAGCTCACGGTCTTGGACATAATTACATAAACACTGAACACTTATTATTAGGTTTAACGGAGGCTGGTGAAGGAGTCGCCGCCAAAGTATTACAAAATCTAGGAGTGGATTTACCTGTCGTCCGTTCGGCGGTGATGAGCCGATTGGGTGAAGATACAGCGGTTGTCACTGGTGGTAGAAGTAGTTCCCAGCGCAATCAAAATTTATCCATAGAGGAGTTTGGCAGAAACCTGACCAAACTGGCTCAGGAGGGCAGACTAGACCCAGTAGTTGGTCGCCAGACGGAAATTGAAAGAACGGTGCAAATTCTCGGTCGTAGGACTAAGAATAACCCGGTTTTGATTGGTGAGCCAGGTGTGGGGAAAACAGCGATCGCTGAAGGTCTAGCCCAACGCATTGTCAATCAAGACGTTCCCGAAATTTTACTTGATAAACAAGTAATTAGTTTGGATATGGGGTCTGTAGTGGCGGGAACTCGCTTCCGGGGTGATTTTGAGGAACGCCTCAAAAAAATCATGGACGAAATTCGCGCCGCCGGGAACATCATCCTCGTAATTGATGAAATTCATACCTTGGTGGGTGCAGGTGGCACAGAAGGCGGTTTGGATGCAGCTAATATCCTCAAACCGGCTCTGGCTCGGGGTGAACTCCAGTGTATTGGTGCGACCACCTTAGATGAATATCGTCAACACATCGAACGGGATGCGGCTCTAGAGCGACGTTTTCAGCCCGTTTTGGTAGGAGAACCATCAGTAGCAGAAACTATTGAAATTCTCTATGGTTTACGCGGCGCTTACGAACAGCATCATAGAGTTAATATTACTGATGAAGCGGTAATGGCGGCGGCTGAATTGGCAGATCGTTATATTAGCGATCGCTTCCTCCCCGACAAAGCCATTGACCTAATTGATGAAGCTGGTTCTCTTGTCCGCTTGCGTCACTCCCGCATTGCGAATAACAAGGAACTCAAACGGGAATTAACCACCGCTACCAAAGCCAAATCTGAAGCCATCAGAACTCAAGATTTTGCCAAAGCTGGTAAATTGCGAATACAAGAATTAGAACTGCAAGCCAGACTCGATTTAGAAGAAAATCAGGAAACCGTTAACTCTCCCCTCGTCAACGAAGAAGACATCGCCCAAATTGTCGCTTCTTGGACAGGTGTTCCCGTCAACAAACTGACTGAATCTGAATCAGAGTTACTTTTACATCTGGAAGACACCTTACATACAAGACTCATCGGTCAAGAACAAGCAGTTACAGCCGTTTCCCGCGCTATTCGTCGCGCCCGCGTCGGCTTAAAAAGTCCTCATCGTCCCATTGCCAGCTTTATCTTCTCTGGACCAACCGGTGTTGGTAAAACCGAATTAGCCAAAGCCTTAGCCGCTTACTTCTTCGGTTCGGAAGAATCAATGGTGCGTTTGGATATGTCCGAATACATGGAAAGCCACAACGTTTCCAAGTTGATAGGTTCACCTCCAGGTTATGTAGGATACGACGAAGGCGGACAATTAACGGAAGCTGTACGGCGCAAACCCTACACAGTGCTGCTATTCGACGAAATCGAAAAAGCGCACCCTGATGTATTCAATATGCTGCTGCAAATCTTAGATGACGGTCATCTTACGGATGCCAAAGGTCGGAAAGTAGACTTCAAGAATACATTAATTATCTTGACTTCTAATATCGGTTCTAAGGTAATTGAAAAAGGTGGTAGCAGCTTAGGGTTTGAATTTGATAATCACGCAGACGCTAGTTATCATCGCATTCGTAACCTAGTTAACGAAGAACTCAAAGCCTATTTCCGTCCCGAATTCCTCAACCGGGTGGATGATATTATCGTCTTCACTCAACTTAACAAAGATGAAGTCAAGCAAATTGCTAAAATCATGCTGCGTGATGTTGGTAGTCGTCTCAAGGATAAGAACATCTCTTTAGAAGTGACAGAAGCCTTTAAAGAGAAGGTTGTCCAGGAAGGCTATGATCCTAGCTACGGTGCTAGACCACTACGCCGTGCTATTATGCGTCTACTGGAAGATTCTTTGGTGGAAGCGATATTATCTGGGGAAATAGCAGATGGAGATAAAGCTATTGTGGATGTAGATGATGATGGCCAGGTAAAAGTCAGAAAATCGGAAACCCGTGAGTTGTTACTAACTAATGTTGGTTAATTACAGATTTCGACAATATCGGTAATTTATTTGGTGGGTGACTTGATTGTTAACCCACCTTTCCTATGGTTTTTTTTCAGAAGTGTGGTATCTTGCAACAAAACTTTACAATCCTTGGGTTTTACCGAGATAAAATCCAAATAGCTGAAGTCCGTTTTAACTGACAATAAGTAATGGGACAGAATTAATTACACAACTGATTTTTCTGTTCCCAGTTAAGAGTTAAGAGTTCCCTCTCTCAACGAGTGAATTTAATTTTGTCCGACTACTTACCTTGTCCTTTAGGTCAAATTTTCATCAAATACAGTTCGATGTAGTTCTCTCTGGGTTGTTTGAGGCTGACTTCTACACCTGGTCCAAAATATTTGGTCATTTTTTCCTGCTTTTGTTCCCAGGTACCAAAGGTGATGAGTGGTGAGTCAAATTCTAGAATTAAGGTATAAGCACCGTTGATTTCGGTTTCTCGCAAACCAGTGACGACTGGTCTTTCTTCGTCGGTGGGACTTAAACCTAGATAGGCTAGGGCTACATCTAAATGAGCTTTTTGCCCATAACAGTGGCGGGTGATGTCTTTGCGGATTTTGGTCTGTGTGACTGTTGCTTGTTGCTTCCTGAGTTCGAGGATGGATGGTGTGCTAGTTTGGCTGAAGGGTACAGGTTTAAGTTCATTGGCTTTTAGGGCCAAACCTCCCAGTAATAGGGGAAATCCATAGAAAAATCCCACTAGATTGAGGGTAGCATTATCTACAAAGTAGGCAACAAAACCTGTTATGGTCAGTATAGTCCCTATTGTTAAGCCAAGTGTTCCTAAAGAAATTCTGCCGAGCATAATTTGAGATTAGTATAATTTATTTTCATCTTTTATTATCATCCCTGATTGGTGACAAATTGGGAAAGGAGATATGGAGATTTTGACTTTTTGCGTTAACTTTAGATTTGAAGTGTTTGAAAATAGGAAGCAAAAAAATGGATATTCAGACAATTAAAGACCGAATTAGCACTGTTCAAGGTAAACGCGAGCGCTTGCTGAGTTTATTGGAACAACCTAATCTAGGAACTTTAAGAGTTGATGTAAATCAAGCTTTGGAAGAGTTGGATGATTTACTTGATGAGTTTAAACGGACTCTTCCTGAAACGGGAAATAACTAACCCAAGTTGTTGGTTATGTCAATTTAGGCGGGAAAAAAGGTAATTGATAATTACAATACCTTTGGCAAATTGAAAAAAGTCTTGATTTGTAGGTTGGTTTGAGAGACGACACTCAATCAATGTGTTGGGTGGTGCTGTCGCTTAACCCAACCGACAAGGAATTGTGAAGGTATTTAATAATTGCAATACTTTGGGCAAATTTCAAAAACTCAATCAATGTGTTGGGTTGGGCTGTGGTTTAACCCAACCTAAAATGAAGATTAAGCAGAATGCAATCTTTCTTCAAAAAATGAAGAATACCCAACTTTGCTGCCTAATTGTCTGACTAAAGTAATGAGTTCTTTTGTAGGAATATCTTTTGTGCAAACTTGATCAAATTGATGTTGAGTTTTGTGGTTCTGAAAAGATAATTCATCTACTGAAGAATAAGCCAGGATTTGAGTATTTGGAGATATGGCTTTAATGTAATTAGATGCTGACCAACCATCCATAATCGGCATTTGTAAATCAAGAATGATCACATCAGGTTTGTGGCATTTAACTATGTCTATAGCTTCTTGACCATTACTAGCTAAACCAACAACATGAATATTTTCTTGAACAGAAAAAATTAGTTGCAAACTTAACCGAGTCAGTTCATGATCATCAACTATAAGAACGCGCATCTTAGAAGGCTCTTTGGACAACATTTAACATTCCAAAAAAATAATAAATATGCATGCTTATAGTTTATGAATGCGAGTTCTAAATTTACTCTGTCTTATGGGTGAATTTTGGGGGCTAAAAGTTGAATTTTATGCAATTTCCGCATAATGCCGATGTGGCAGATGCACTAAATAGGAAACTGTCATGGGAAGATTACAGATTTGTTATGTGGGGTTTACGAAAAAGGTCTTTTTGTGGTGGATAGGAGTCAGGAGGAAGATGAAGACTTGACAAAAGGGTATGTAAATTCAGATATGCTGACTTGATCAGAATTTGAGGTGATGATTCACTTTTGCTGCAACTAATGAGAGTCTAATTTATGCCGGCGGAACGTAAAGCCATTGACGTAATTGTTTTTTGAGAATTGGCTTCTGGACAGTTATCACCTGGGCATCTTTGGATATAATTGCCATCAGGTTGTAATTCCCAAGCATGACGATTATCTGCCAACATAATCCCTAAGATTTCTTGTAGATCTTTGGCAATTTCTTGGTCTTTAATGGGGGTAATAACTTCGACGCGACGATCTAAATTACGCCGCATCCAGTCGGCGCTACCGATATATATTTCTTCTTGGTTATGATTGTAGAAGTAATAGATGCGGGAGTGTTCTAAAAAGCGGCCGATGATGCTGATAACGCGAATGTTGTCGCTGAGATTTGGTAGACCGGGACGCAAACAACATATTCCCCGAATAATTAGATCAATTTGGACTCCAGCACGGGAGGCTTCGTACAAGGCAGAAATGATTTGTGGGTCAACTAGGGCGTTCATTTTGGCAACTATGCGACCGGAAAATCCGTTTTGCACATTGTCAATTTCGCGTTTAATTAGTTCGAGAAAGCGATCGCGCATATTCACAGGTGCTACCATAATTTCTCGATAGGATTTTTGGCGAGAGTAGCCTGTTAAGAAGTTAAACACATCTGTTAAATCTGCACCTAATTCTTCTCGACAACTAAATAAGCCTAAATCTGTATAGAGTCGTGCGGTTTTGGGGTTGTAATTCCCCGTTCCAATGTGGACATAACGGCGCATTCTGTCTTTTTCTCGTCGCACTACCAAGACGATTTTGCTATGGGTTTTCAAGCCAACTAAACCATAGACAACATGAACGCCAACTCTTTCTAAACGTCTGGCCCAATAAATGTTATTCTCTTCATCAAATCGGGCTTTTAATTCGACTAGGACGGAAACTTGTTTACCATTTTCTGCTGCTGCAATTAAAGCATTGACGATGGGTGAGTCTCCAGAAGTCCGGTAGAGAGTCATTTTGATGGCTAGGACGTTAGGATCATGGGCGGCACTAGTAATAAACCGCACCACAGTCCCGGAGAAAGATTGATAGGGATGATGAACTAGCAAATCTTTTTCGCGAATTATGGAAAAGAAGTCTTTTCCCTCTTCTTGTTCGAGAACGTCAGTATCAATACAGGGTTCTCTGAGTCTTTGTAAACGGGAAGGAACGACGGATTGACGAGGGGGATCTTTAAGTTCCGGTAGTGGTAGTGCCAGAAAGTACATTAAATCCCGTAGTGCCAACAGACCATCAACTTCATAAATATCGCTTTCGGTGAGTCCCAAATCTTCTAAGAGACGGGAACGAACTAATGCAGGGGTTTGGGAGCGAATTTCTAACCTGACGGTATTCCCCCCCATGCGGCGTTTACGAAGTTCCTGTTCAATGGCTAATAACAGGTCGTCGGCTTCATCTTCCTCTAATTCTAGATCAGCATCGCGGGTAATGCGGAAGGGGTGATATTCTTGGATACTCATGCCGGGAAAGAGAGATTCTAGATTATGAGCGATCGCTTGTTCTAAGGGAATCCCTGACCAATTAGCAATTTTCCCATTGTCTTGAACTCTCAACTCTGGGGGTAATGGCAAAAATCTTGGTAAAACTTGAGGAACTTTAACTCTGGCAAAAAACTCCTCTTCCGTATCGGGATTTTTGACCACCACTGCTAAATTTAAACTGAGATTGGAAATGTGGGGAAAGGGATGACTAGGATCAACAGCAAGAGGAGTCAGAACTGGAAAAATCTGCTCTTCAAAATAGTGATCTAGATAACTTCGCTGTTTGGGATTCAATTCTATGTAATCCAGAATATAGATTCCCTGTTGGACTAATAGTGGTCGCAACACTTCCTCAAATTCCCCATTGTGTTTTTTGATTTGGGGACTCAAATGCAGCCGAATATCATCTAGTTGTTTCTGTGGTGTCCGGCCATCGGGAGTTAATAAATTAACAGTGGCTTCTACCTGTTGTTTTAAACCTGCTACTCGTACCATAAAGAACTCATCCAAATTGGAACTAAAAATGGCTAAAAATTTCAGCCTTTCCAACAGAGGAGTTCTAGGATCACAAGCCTCATGTAAGACCCGATTATTAAATTCTAGCCAACTTAACTCACGGTTGATGTAGTATTGTGGATCACTCAGATTCATGGAAGCAGAATTCTTTTTTGGTTTTGCCATGATCACCTAGATATAGGTAGACATTGTCTATAAAGCGTGAATATCAATATCTTAATTGCTACTGCATAGATTTTGACGATTCTTGATCTAGATATTTGAGCTATTGTTAAAATAACCCTATAACTCTATTTTCCTAAAAATTTATATGATCTCCCAACAAATTGAAGACCAATCTCAACAACTTGAGTCACGAGTTGCAACCTTAGAAACAGAATTAGCACAAATGAGACAAATGCTATCTGTATTAGTTCCTAAAAAAACTCCTTGGTGGCTGAAAATTGCTGGTAGCTTTGAAAACGATCCTAACTTTGAGGAAGTAGTTAACTTAGGGCAAGAATGGCGCAACTCTGCTGAATAGTTTAATATCATGTATATTCTTGACACAGATCATCTCAGCTTGATCCAGCGTAATGGGCAGGAAGGAAAGCAAATTTTAGCGAGGCTGGCAACTATAGAAGAGAACGAAGTTGCGGTGACTGTAATTACCTATGAAGAACAAATTAGAGGTAGGCTCAATTTCTTATCCCAAGCAAGAACATTAGAAGCACAAATCTTAGGTTATCAAGGACTACAGCAACTAGCACTTGACTATCAATCTATTAGGATTATTCCTTTTACCCGTGGGGCTGCTTTAGAGCATCAACGCCTACAAAAAGTCTATCCTCGTCTGGGGAATATGGATCTGAAAATTGCCGCCATTACTCTAATCAACAATGCAACTTTGCTCACTCGTAATAGATCAGATTTTGGAAAAATTTTAGAGCTACAAATAGAAGATTGGTCAGCCGCATGATAATAAATAGACATCTTGGAAAATTAAATATGCGTCTTCTAGAAACAGGAAAAAACCTTTTTTACCCTAAACTCCGACCTGGATATGATCTTAAATCTTGAAAGGTTATCAATTTATTAATTTTATGTCTATTTATTTGTTTCAAGCTACCCGTCGGCGGTTGGCAATTTGGTACACAGCTATAACGGCAATTTTACTATTATTATTTGCTAGTGGAGTATATTTATATGTTCGCAGTACATTAGTTGAGCGAATTGACGATACATTATATCATGTTGTGGAAGTTGTCGAGCGCTCTTTAGTAATTGAACCGATAAAATTTCAACCGCATCAATTACGAGTAAATGTAGAAGCCAGTTTTCCTAATAATGCTGAAAGTGCCGAAGATGATCGGATTGATTTAGAGTGGTTTAGTCCTAATGGTGAATTACTGTGGTCAACTTTTTCGGAAAAATTAGATATTCCTATTCATACTCATCATCCAGGTGAAACTGTGCGAATAGAAGGCATGGGAGGATGGGGAGAATCGGCACAGTTATTTAGACAAGTGACAAAAAGGATAGAATTAGGAAGACAGATTTTAGGTTATTTACGAGTTAGTCATCCTTGGTTTGAGGTGACGAAACCTAGTCGAGAATTAATTTTTGATTTGGCTTTAGGGATTATTTTAATGATCTTGTCAGTGGCGGCTAGTGGTTGGTTTTTATCAGGTAAAGCGATGGAACCTGTGGGGGAATCTTATCAACGCTTAAAACAATTTACTGCTGATGCTTCCCATGAATTAAGAAGTCCAATTGCTTTAATTCAAACTAATGTGCAAATTGCTTTGGCTGATTTGGATACAGGGGAAGAAGAAACAAATACTGTTCAATATAAACAACAATTAAAGGTGGTCGAACGACTAACGCAAAGATTGGGGAAGTTAGTTAATGATTTGCTATTTTTGGCTAGACAGGATAGTGGTATTAGCACAGATTTATTTTCATCTTGTCCTCTTGATGCTTTGTTAATGGAAGTTGTCGAAGAACAACAATTTATAGCTAGAGAAAAACAAATTAATTTGGGTTTGAATTTAGTTGATTGTGCGTTGACGGAAGTTAATCCCGAATTATTAGAAAATTGGTTTACGCTCACGGGAAATTGGGAGCAATTAGTGAGAGTATTTACAAATTTGATTGGTAATGCTTTGCAATATACTCCACCTCAAGGGGTCATAAAAGTGGAGTTAGCAAGAATAGAGGGGATAAACCGGGTGACAGGAAGGCGTTACACTAATTCTCATTTACAAATAAAAGTTAGTGATACTGGCATTGGTATTCCTGGGGACGCGCTACCAAAGTTATTTGACCGCTTCTATCGAGTTGATCCGGCACGAACTCATAGAGGTGGGAAAACTACTACAGCCACAACTACTGGTTCAGGATTAGGATTAGCGATCGCTCAAGCCATTATCGAGCATCATCAAGGACAAATTCAAGTAACTAGCAATCTGGGGGAAGGTACTACTTTCACCGTTATTTTGCCAATTTTTGATAAAAGGAGTCAGGAGTCAGAAGAAGGAGTCACCGAGTCAGGAGGAAGAATAAAATTACCCAATGACCAATGACCAATGACCAACCCATCTGATTTTGTTAAGCTATCTTCAGCGAAAGCGTTAGCGATAAGATGCCAATATTCAGACTAGAAGGTAGTAGTGTGCCAAAATATATTCGGTTGATTTCTCTTTTAGTAGCAATCAGTGTATGGAGTTTGCCAAAAGCTGCTCATGCTCAGGCATTCATTCCGCATACAGTACAAATTGATAATGCTCAGTTAGAGAAACAGGGCTTGAATTTAGCCCAGGAAGCGGCTCAATTAGCGCAGTTTCAGCAGGTTGAACAAGCTTTATTTAGAGCGCAATTAGCTGCGAAATTAGCCCCGCAAAATCACAAAGTATGGTGGTTACTGGGAAGTTTACATTTACAAAATCGAGAATTTGATCAAGCTGTTATCTCCTTGAACAAAGCCCAAACCCTCAACCCTAAAAATCCTGAAGTGCTATTTGCATTGGGTTCAGCCAAATTTCAAAAAAAAGATTACCAAGGAGCTATTACCCATTATCAAGCGGGTTTGAAATTAAAACCCAATTATTCCGGGGGATTGTTTGATTTGGGTAATGCTTACTTGATGTTACAGAAATTCCCAGAGGCGATCGCTCAATTCAATTTAGCAGCTAACCAAGATAAAAAGTTTTGGCCAGCAATTAACAATATTGGTTTAATCAAATACGAGCAAGGTGATATTCCGGGGGCAATTCAGCAATGGCAAATAGCAGTGAGTATTGACAAAAAAGCCGCAGAACCTTTACTCGCTTTAGCCGTAGCATCCTATCATCAAGGCGATAAACGAAAAAGTTTAGAAATGGGAGTATCTGCACTCCGCATAGATTCCCGTTATGCCAACTTAGATTTTCTCAAAGAAAACCTGTGGGGCGATCGCCTACTTGCAGACACCAAAAAATTCTTAGAAATACCAGAAATCAAATCAGCCTCACAGCCAAAGGAGGAAACACCCTAATAGGGGGCAGGGAGCAGGGAGCAGGGAGCAGGAGGAAAGAATTTGCCAATGACCAATGACTATCCTTGTGACAAAAGAGCCATAATTTGGTCAATAAACAGTTGGTGATCGACCACAGGCTTAGAAATATAACCATCAGCACCACTTTGGTGCAAAAAATTCTCGCGATCGCCTTCCATTGCGTGTGCCGTTACTAAAATCACTGGTAAGTTAGCTGTTTGTGGGTCAGACTTTAACATTTGTGTAATTTTGATGCCATCAACAGACTTACCTTGGTATACACTACGTGATAGAGACACATCCATCAAAATTAGGTCAATTTCATGGGATTGAGCTATTTTCATCACCTCCTCTACATCTTCTGTATGTTTTACATCCAACCCCCCACGTTTACTCAGTATTTTAGAAAAAACACGAGCATTAATTAAATCATCTTCAACAATTAGGACGGTTTTCATGAGATTTGATACTAAATAGGGCTAACATCGGATCAACATCTGTTGTATTTTTAATAATCCATAAGGAATGTGAATTAAATAAAGTGCAAAAGTAAAAAAGTAGGGTGTGTTAGCGACAGCGTAACGCACCATTCCACATTAAATCAGAATTGCAGGTTATTAAATTTGCGTTCCTAAGCATAGATCACATCAAAAATAATACTACTGCTTTTTCTCGTCATGAGTATCAAGATTATGTGAGTATTTCTATTTGCGTTATGCTGTGATTTTAGAGGGTGTTATCTTCTAGCGGCTGTTGTGTAGTGAAAATTCAGGGAAAAACCTCATGGCAAAACAGTTAAACCTTCTCTCCAAGGGACAGGTCATCACCACCGCCCTGCACACCGAAATGCAACGGTCATACCTAGAATATGCCATGAGTGTGATTGTGGGGCGAGCCTTACCAGACGTTCGAGATGGATTAAAACCAGTACATAGGCGCATCCTATATGCCATGCACGAACTGGGTTTAACACCAGACCGACCTTATCGAAAATGCGCCCGTGTGGTGGGAGATGTTCTCGGTAAATATCATCCTCACGGCGATCAATCAGTTTATGATGCCTTAGTTCGGTTAGTCCAAAACTTTTCCAGCCGTTATCCCCTACTCGGTGGACATGGTAACTTTGGTAGCGTGGATAATGACCCACCGGCAGCCATGCGTTACACGGAAACCCGTCTCGCACCGGTCGGACACGAAGGAATGTTGACGGAAATTGCCGAAGAGACAGTGGAGTTTACTGGCAACTTCGACAATTCTCAACAAGAACCAACTGTACTCCCGGCTCAATTACCATTTTTGTTACTGAATGGTTGTGCGGGAATTGCTGTCGGTATGGCAACAAATATTCCCCCCCACAACTTGGGAGAAATCGTTGATGGCTTAATTGCCTTAATTGACAACCCAGATTTAACCGATGAAAAATTATTTCAATTAATTCCTGGTCCCGACTTTCCTACTGGTGGGGAAATTGTTGATCATGGTGGCATTAAAGAAGCCTATACCACTGGTAAAGGCGCTATTGTCATGCGCGGTATCGTCACAATGGAAGAAATTCCCGCCACCAGGGGAACTAAACGCCGTACAGCATTAATAGTCACAGAACTGCCCTTTCAAGTTAATAAGGCAGCTTGGATTGAAAAAATCGCCGATTTAGTCAATCAAAGTCGGTTACACGGAATTTCTGACATTCGAGATGAGAGTGACAGGGAGGGAATGCGCGTGGTTATTGAACTCAAACGCGATACCAACCCCCAAGAACTACTCCAGCATTTGTATCACCAAACAGCTTTACAAACCACCTTTGGCGCGATTCTCTTAGCCATAGTTGATGGACAACCTAGACAATTAACATTACGGCAACTATTACAGGAATTTCTCAAGTTCCGAGAACATACCCTCACCCGTCGCTACAGTTACGAATTAGGAAAAGCTGAAAATCGGGTAAATATTCTGGCAGGATTGTTAAAAGCTTTAGCAAATCTAGATGACGTTATTGCTATATTACGACAAGCCCCCGATGGCAGTACAGCCAAGATGACACTTTGTAGCCAGCTAGATTTAACGGAGGTACAAGCAGATGCCATTTTGTCTATGCCATTACGTCGTCTCACCAGTTTAGAACAACAAAACTTACAACAGGAATTTGACCAACTTAACCAGGAAATTAGCGTATTACGAACATTACTGGCAGACAGACGAGAATTACTTAAAGCCCTGAAAAAAGATTTGCGAACTCTCAAACGGAAATATAATGATCCTCGCCGGACGAAAATAGTTCACACCACAGAAAAACCAGCTTCAGAAGATAAAGGTAAAGCTAAAGCAGCAGTAGCCGCAGAAGAAAATTCTCCAGCAAAAATCCCCACTCCTAAACCGGAACAACCTCTAGAAGAAACCATTTTAGAAGTTACTCAACGGGGTTATATCCGGCGGATTTCCCCCAATAGTAAAAGAACAAAAGGGGAAAATGGCTTGCTGGATCATGATTTCCTGATCCAAACTGAATTGACTAATACTCACAAAGACCTGTTAATCCTCACTAGCGGTGGTAAAGTTTACCCGATTACGGTGGGAGATATTCCTCTAACTACGGGACGTTCAGCGCGAGGAACGCCATTGATTACGATGCTTACCAGTACCGCCCAAGGTAACACGGAAGGTATCATTACCCGGTTCTTGCTGCCAGAAAAACCGGAAACCTTGGAAATGGTTTTGTTAACTAAGGAAGGACGGATTAAACGCCTATCTTTATCGGAATTTGTGAATCTCTCACGGCGAGGGATTACAATTTTGAAGCTTAAAGACAAGGATGAATTAGTGTTTACCCAATTCCTATGCAGCGGAGAACATCTAATTTTAGCGAGTTCTAGCGGTCGTCTACTCAGGTTTCCCGTTAATGATGAACAACTACCGATTATGGGTCGAGCTGCAATGGGGTTACAAGCTTTCCGCCTTTTGAAAAATCAGCAAATGGTTGGTTGTGTCAATGTCAGCAAATATCACCAATTATTGCTGGTGACTGAAGAAGGATATGGCAAAATTATGGCTGCTAATCAGTTGAGGGCGGCGAATCGCGGGGATTTAGGCATACAACTGTTAAAATTCAATAATAAAACGGACAATTTAGCGGCTATGGTTCCCGCAAAACCAGGTTCAGAGGTCGCATTATTGACAAATAGGGAGCGAGTAATTCGCGTATCAGTAGATACAGTTCCTAATCTCAACAAAGATAGTAAGGGTGAGAGTATTTGTCAACTTAACAGGGATGAGAGGGTTATTAGTGTGGTGGAGGTGGAGTAGGGTTTGTTAAGAGCGATCGCTTATGATGGAGTAAGGTAGGCGATCGCTAACTGCAAATCTTAAAATTCGTTGTGACGATTTACAGACAATTAATCAACTATGGATAAATAATAGTAATAAACAATTTGGTTTTACTATTCAAAAGTAGACATGGAATAAACTGAAAGGTGAAGTCGGAGTTTATGATATTATTAAGTCATTCTTTACTCTTTAACTTATTAGAGATTTCATACTAACGCACTTTACAACTCTCTTCTTCCTTGTTCTTTTAATAAGATATCCATCCATTCTCGATCTTCTGTTAACAAATCTGGTACAGGAGGAATATTATAATCTAAGGTTAAATCAAATCTAGCCCTTTCATAAATACCTAACAATAAATGCTGTAAGTTTAACTCTATTTCCTCTTCTCCTTTTTGTAAAGGTATGGGAAAATTAGGTATGGTTTCTTTGACAGAAAATGCAAATAGTTGAGCCGATGGAAACCGATAGGATCTCACAGTTAAAATGCGATAATCTGTATCAGAAACTCTGGTGACAATGGGCATTTTTTTGCCAGTTCTAATTAAGTCAATTTCTACTAAGTTAGTATCACTTTGCAATATTTTCTCCCGTTTATCCAAGTAGGATTTTCTACCTTCTTTAGCTTTTTTATTAGTAGGAGAAAGTATCTCAATTACACTGATTACTTTACCTGTAGAAATTTCTCTAATTTCTAAATATCCTTCTTTAATTTCTAAAGGTAATGGTAAGGTGACAGTAATTGCCTTATTTTCTGTTTCTGTGGGTAAAGTTGCTATTGCAGTTTTACTAACATTTGATTTTTGTTCTTGTTTAACTGATAAAATTGCCACATCAGGAATACCAATTAATAAGGAATCTTCAGTATCAATTCTATAAGTAAGTTTTTCTATAGCTACTCGATATTTTTCGCTAAGATGAGATTCTATATTATCGGCGATCGCTGTAATTAATCTATGATGTACTTCTGACCATAAATCAGGATTTTCTAAGTAGGGATTCATCCCTGGAAATGGTGAACTCATAAACTTATCACTACAATATTCTCAGAGTTACCATTCCAGTATAGCATTTATCCGGGTTGTGCTGTAGATGCTGGTGATGTTATACTCAAAACGGTTAAAACTTGGACTTTTTTATAACACAAAGAACAAGTTCAAAGCCTCTCCAGCCCACATTCCGCACCTCCCGATGTCACAATCGGTTTTTTCTGAACTCATTAAATCATCTAAAATATCTTTGACATTATCAATCAATCCTTGGTCTTTTGCTAAAATAATTACTCCAACTAAACCAATAATTGGCAAGCCTCTACTAATAGCAACTTTTCTACCAGCTTTTTCATCAATTAAAAGTTGACCTGCTTTTAATTCTTCTGCCAAAATAATTGCAGAACATTCTCCTAAATCTAAATCTGTTTCTAATTGCAATTGTTCAATCAGTTGGATATTACTTATAAAACGAACTTCTAGCCATGAAGTTGATTTTACAGCTAAAACGGCGGGATGATTACCTGTAGTCAATTCTTCATATACTTGTTGAGGAATTATTACTTTTCCAAATACAGCATGAAGTAAATCTAATTTACCAACTTTAGAAAGTTCACTTAATGGGGTTGTATCGGAAACAATAATCATAAATTATTGGCTTGTAACTTCATTTTTGCCTGATTTACTTCTGCTTGAAATTCCTCTAAACTCATACTATCATCAAACAGAGATATTTCATATTTAGACATTAAATCTATAACATCTAATCGAGATATTCCTAATAATAGTCATAAGATCACAATTTTCTATTTGTAAGTAGTTCTCATTCTCAAAAAACTTGATACTATATATAATATCATTTCTAAAACAACTTTCATTATTGGGTATTTCCTCTGCGAACTTCTCGCACAATTTCACAAATCTCTTCTGTTGTTAAAGGATGAGGATCATTTACTGCTTCTCTTCTTTTCCTTAATTCATTCCAATCAAATTTAGGAGCTTTTTTAAAAAAAATACCATCTTCAGTCATGGTAACTGAATATTTTTCACCATTAACAAATTGTTCTCGAATTTCTGGAGGAAGTTCTAGGTTTCCTTCTGGTGTGAAAGTAATAGTAATTGTTTGTTCCATAATTACCTCATTTACTTACTTCTCGAAACAAAATAACACTATATATTATAGTATATCTAGAGCTTTCAATCTGGGAACTAAAGCTTTTAAAGCATTACCACGATGACTAATTGATTTTTTTAAATCTGTCGTCATTTGGGCAAAAGTCAATTGTTTCTCCGGGACATAAAAAACCGGATCATAACCAAAACCACTATCTCCAGAAGGTGCAAACAATATTTCACCGTGACAAATACCCTCAGATTGAATTACTATTTCTCCTTGAGGATTTGCAACTGCGATCGCACACACAAATTGAGCTTGGCGATTTTCCTGATCGCCTAATTCTCTCAATAACCTCTCAATCCGTTCTGTATCTGTGTTCCCATAACCCACTATTAATATTAAATTAAATCCCCCCTCTATCTCATGACAAAGGGGGTAAGAAAGTGCTATTAAGCCGTGAAATACTTCGCCGCAGGGTGATAAGTAATAATCGCCGTTGTAGACTGTTCAGGATACAATTGCTCACTTTCATCCATGTGCATCTTCATCCTATCAACTCCCAACAACTCTAACTGCTTATATTGATCTTGGATATTCGGACAAGCTGGATAGCCGAAACTATACCGAGAGCCTTGATAGCGCTGCGCCAATATATCCCGAATATTGTCCGGTTCAGAATCACCAAAACCTAACTCCCGGCGGATTCTGGCGTGAGTCCATTCCGCCAAGGCCTCCGCTACCTGTACAGCCATACCATGAAAATACAGATAGTCCGTGTATTTATTATCGGCAAATAGCTTTTGTCCGAACTCCGTTGCAACTTCCCCCACAGTCACCGCTTGCATAGGGAAAACATCAATAATTCCCGACTCCTTCGGTGCAAAAAAATCCGCAATACATAACCTATTAAAAGACCTCTGACGCGGAAACTCAAAACTAGCTCTTACCTCTGCGTCCTCTGCGCCTCTGTGGTTCGTTTCATAAATCAATAAACTATTCCCCTCAGATTGACAAGGAAAATAGCCATAAATTACTTGAGGATGTAATAAATTCTCCTCAATAATTCGCTGTTTCCACTCTTCTAAAACTGGGTAAACCTTATCAGCTAAAAATGTTTGATATTCTTCCTTAGATTGTTCCTTGGGTTTACGGAATTGCCATTGTCCAGCTACCAAAGCTTGCAAATCTAAATACCAGAATAATTCCTCTAAAGAAATATCATCAGGTTGTAAAAACTGCGTTCCCCAAAAAGGTGGTTGCGGACGTTCAATATCTACAGCCACAGCCTCAGAACGTCGAGTATCAACCTCTTTTTTCACATCAGCATTATCTATTGTGGGGTGGGCATCTTGCCTGCTATTTTCCTCAACAGATTGATGTCCATTTTCTACAACTTCATCCAAAAATCCCTGTAAATTATCCCAATTACCTGCTGTTTTTGCAGGCATTAACTTATCCATAAAATGCAAATCAGAAAAGGCATCTTTGCCATAAACAACTTTACCTTTATAAGTTCCTTGGCAATCTTGATTTACAAATTTAGGAGTTAAAGCTGCACCACCTAAAATTACTGGCACAGTAATTCCTTTTTCATTGAAAGTTTGTAAATTCTCTTTCATGAAAGCGGTAGATTTTACTAACAATCCACTCATAGCAATACAATCAGGTTGATACTGTTCGTAAGCTTGAATGATGTTTTCGACTGATTGCTTAATTCCCAGGTTAATTACCTTGTAACCATTGTTAGATAAAATGATATCTACAAGGTTTTTACCAATATCGTGAACGTCACCTTTGACAGTAGCAATCACAAAAGTTCCTTTGGCATTATTGCCAGATTCCGACTTTTCCATGAACGGTTCTAAATAAGCAACCGCAGCTTTCATGGTTTCGGCAGATTGTAGGACAAAAGGTAATTGCATTTGTCCAGAACCGAACAATTCACCGACAACTTTCATTCCGTCTAATAAGAAAGTATTGATGATTTGTAAGGGAGGATATTGTTCTAAAGCTTTTGTCAATTGGGTTTCTAAACCAATGCGTTCACCGTCAATAATATGCCGTTTCAAACGTTCTTCAATTGGTAAAGTGGCATCAATTCCCGTGTTCCGTTTGGTTTTGACTCCGGCAAAAATTGTGGTTAATTCTCCCAAGGGATCATAAACGCAGACATTACCATCAAATTTACGTTCATCGTAAATTAATTGTCGGCAAACTTCTTGATGTTGAGGTTCGATTTTTGAGAGTGGTAAAATTTTACTCGCGCTGACAATTGCTGCATCCATGCCCGCCTGCATGGCTTCATGCAAAAACATCGAGTTTAAGACTATGCGTGAGGCGGGATTTAAGCCAAAGGAGATATTGGAAACGCCCAACATCACATGACATCCCGGCAGTTCTTGGCGAATGCGGCGAATGGATTCTATGGTGGCTTTGCCATTTTCCCGATCTTCTTCAATCCCTGTAGAAATAGGCAGGGCTAAAGTATCAAAGAATATTTCTGTAGGAGCAATCCCATATTCTACAGCTTGGCGGTAAGCACGTTGGGCAATTTGAAACTTTTTCTCCGCAGTCCGCGCCATGCCATCTTCATCAATTGTGCCAATAATGACACCTGCACCATATTTTTTGGCTAATTCTAGGACTTTCAAAAATCGTGGTTCGCCGTCTTCGTAGTTGGTGGAATTGAGTAAACACTTACCTCCAGCTACCTTTAACCCTGCTTCCATTTTTTCCCATTCGGTGGAATCGAGCATTAATGGTAATGTCACATTATTGACAATGCGAGAAACTAACTCGTACATATCACGTACGCCGTCACGTCCCACATAATCAACGTTAACATCTAGGATATGTGCGCCTTCTTTGACCTGACTCCGTGCCATTGAGACTAAACCATCCCAGTCTTCAGCGTTGAGCAAGTCACGGCATTTTTTAGAACCGCTGGCGTTGAGACGTTCACCGACAATCAAGAAAGAATTTTCTTGGGTGTATGGTTGAGTCGTATAAATTGATGCGGCGGATGGTTCTAAACTTGGTTGTCTAACTTTTGGTTTTAACTCTTTAGCAATTTCCGCCAATTGTTGAATATGTGCTGGTCGTGTCCCACAGCAACCCCCAATCACTTGGACACCTAAATCTTCAACAAAGTGCATTAACGCCATCCGTAATTCTACGGGCGTAAGTCTGTAATGTGCTTGACCGCCAATATTTTCCGGTAAACCCGCGTTGGGAATACAGGAAACTACGAATGGAGAATGTTCTGATAAATACTTGATGTGTGGTTTCATCAAGTCGGGACCAGTGGCGCAATTTAAGCCAAGAATATCAATGGGATAAGATTCGAGAATGGTAACTACGGCGTTGATTTCTGTCCCTACCAGCATTGTTCCCATGCTTTCCATAGTTACAGACACCATTAAGGCGCGTCTTTCGCCTTTTTTGGCAAAAACTTCCTCAATTCCATTTAATGCGGCTTTAATTTGCAGTACGTCTTGGCAGGTCTCGACGAGAAATAAATCCACACCACCATCAAATAAGGCTTCTGCTTGTTCCGCAAAAGAGGCTTTCATGGTATCAAAGTCAATATGTCCCAAGGTGGGGAGTTTGGTGGTTGGACCGATAGAACCAGCCACAAATCGGGGTTTTTCGGGAGTGGAAAATTCTGCAGCTACACTTTTGGCAAGTTCGGCGGCTTTTTTCGTGAGATAGTAAGCTTGGTCTGCTAAGTCGTATTCTGCGAGAACGATGGACATAGAGCCAAAGGTATCAGTTTCAATGACATCAGCACCAGCGGCGAGGAAATCACGGTGAACTTTGGCGACGGCTTCAGGTTTGCTGTGGACTAAATACTCGTTACAGCCTTCATATTGTGGTCCGCCAAAATCTTCGGCGGTGAGGTTTTGGGTTTGCAGGTTGGTTCCCATTGCGCCGTCAAAGACGATTACGGGACGTTCTGGACTATAGAGGTGTTTAAGAAAAGGATGGGTCATATTGTGTGAAAGAATAGAGTTATTTTTGTAATACTAGACTTAATTTACAGCAGGAGTCACCGAGTCAGGAGTCACCGAGTCAGAAGGAAGAAAATTATTTACCAATTACCTGTCCCCTGTTCCCTGTTCCCTGTTCCCTGTCCCCTGTTCCCTACTTAAAATAGTGAAACTTTCAGATTTCAGCAGTCCATTACCGAAAACAGTATCTACTACCATGTCTGTTAATTCTAAACTTTACGAAGGCAAAGCTAAAATTCTTTACGCCACAGATGATCCAGAGATTTTGTTGGCTGATTTTAAGGATGATGCTACAGCCTTTAACGCTCAAAAACGAGGCAGCATTCAAAACAAAGGCATGATTAACTGTAGTATTTCTAGTCAACTGTTCCAACAATTGGCAATGCAGGGGATTAAAACTCATTTTATTGATAGTCCAGCCCCGAATTTGATGAGAGTTAAGGCTGTAAAAATTATCCCCTTAGAAGTGGTGGTCAGAAATATTGCGGCTGGTAGCCTGTGTCAGCAAACTGGGTTAGGGCTGGGGACTGTGTTATCACGACCCCTGGTGGAATTCTATTATAAAGATGATAGTCTAGGTGATCCTTTACTGACAAGCGATCGCCTATTTCTTCTAGAATTAGCCACACCGGAACAAGTTGCTCAAATTACCCATCTTGCCTTGAAAATCAACGAATTTCTCCAGCAGTTTTGGGAAAAGTGTCAAATTACCTTAGTGGACTTTAAACTTGAATTTGGCGTAGACTCCCAACAGCAAGTATTATTAGCTGACGAAATTAGTCCCGATACCTGTCGTCTATGGGACATAGCCGAAACCGATACTAACCGTCGGGTTATGGATAAAGACCGTTTCCGTCGTGACTTAGGAAACGTAGAAAATGCCTATCAGGAGGTTTTACAGAGAGTATTAAAAGTGGTAGAAAGCTACAAAGCTGAGTAAATATTTTTTCCAGTGATTAACAAATAATGGTGTGTGGTAGTGAAGAGAAATATGATTAAAAAACATTTAACACCCGGATTAATGGCTACCATAGCCATTACATTCCCTTTAGCAATTTCTGTCAAAGCAAATGCCCAAACTCCTGATAGTCACCCACAGACGACAGAAGTTTCGACAATAGAAACAAACCAGTCAGAAAAACAGCATCCCATTAAAAATGATACTAGTGAAAATCTGACATCCCATGCCCTAGCATTGCCAATAGTTGGAGAAAAAGAATCTAAGCAATTTTCTCCCATTGTCAAAGTGATCAGGCCCAATTTAGCAGTAGTAGACAAAGCATCTGTTATTGTCCCCAAAACCACAATAGTTCCCATTACCGCACAAGTCCCTCAACCAGCGACTACTCAACCTTCTACGGCTGAATCCACTCCAGAAAAACCAAATCTTCCCACAGCAGCACCCACAACCAAGCCAGAAGCAACGGAAGCCCGCGTTTTGGTGTCCGAGGTAGCAATTAAATCAGAAACAGGACAAATCACCTCGGAACTAGAAACCGAAGTTTATAAAGTCATTCGTACCCAAGCCGGACAAACAACAACCCGTTCCCAACTTCAAGAAGATATTAATGCGATTTTTAGAACTGGGTTTTTCTCCAACGTCCAAGCATTTCCAGAAGATACCCCTCTGGGTGTGCGAGTCAGTTTTATTGTTACCCCCAATCCCATCCTCTCGAAAGTAGAATTAGAAGCAAATCCTGGCACGGGTGTAGTCTCTGTCCTTCCTCCTGGGACAGCCAACGAAATATTTAGTAATCAGTATGGCAAAATTCTTAACTTGCGGGAACTAAGCGAAGGCATTAAGCAATTAACCAAGCGTTATCAAGATCAAGGTTATGTATTAGCCAACTTAATTGGCGCACCCAAAGTCTCAGACAATGGAGTCGTTACCCTCCAGGTCGCAGAAGGGGTTGTAGAAAGCGTGAAAGTCCGATTCCGTAACAAAGATGGTGAGGACATAGACGACAAAGGCAACCCAATTCGGGGACGGACAAAGGATTATATTGTGACGCGAGAATTAGAATTAAAGTCAGGAACGGTATTCAATCGCAATACAGTGCAAAGAGATTTAGCACGGGTATATGGATTAGGATTGTTTGAACCGCCTGATACTGAACCTATATCCCTTGCCCCTGGTACTGACCCCAGCAAAGTAAATGTCCTAGTCAATGTGATTGAACGTACCAGCGGTTCTATTGCTGCCGGGGCGGGTATCAGTTCCGCTAGTGGTTTATTTGGAACTGTTAGCTATCAGCAGCAAAACCTGGGAGGAAGAAACCAAAAATTAGGGACAGAGGTACAGTTAGGAGAACGGGAACTACTTTTTGACCTTCGCTTTACTGATCCTTGGATTGCTGGTGATCCTTATCGAACTTCATATACAGCCAATATTTTCCGTCGTCGCTCTATTTCTTTGATTTTTGAAGGTAAAGATAACAACATTGAAACCTTTAATCCTGACAATATTACGGATACAAATCAACAAGATCGCCCCCGGATTACTCGCTTAGGTGGTGGTGTTACCTTTACTCGTCCCCTGTCTGCCAATCCTTTCAAAAATTCCGAGTGGCTGGCTTCTGCGGGACTACAGTATCAACGGGTTTCTGGTCGTGATGCTGACGGCAATTTAAGGAAGGAAGGGGCAATATTTGATGATAGTGGTAAAATCATCAGTGATAGAATTCCTCTTACCCTTTCTTCTTCCGGGGAAGATGACTTGTTACTATTAAAGCTGGGCGCACAAAGGGATCTCCGCAATAATGCCTTACAACCTACAAAAGGTTCTTTCCTCAGCTTTGGAGTTGATCAATCTGTACCTATAGGTTCAGGTAGTATTTTTATGACTAGGCTACGGGGTAACTATAGTCAGTATCTACCGATTAAATTGATTAGCTTTAGCAAAAAACCGCAAACTTTAGCATTTAACCTCCAAGGCGGAACTATATTTGGGGATGTGCCTCCCTATGAAGCCTTTACTCTGGGTGGTAGTAACTCGGTTCGGGGTTATGACGAAGGTAGATTAGGTACGGGTAGTAAGTATATCCAAGCTGCGGTTGAATATCGCTTCCCTGTGTTCTCTGTGGTCAGTGGCGCACTATTTTTTGATTATGGTAGTGATTTGGGAAGTAGTACCCAATCTGCACAATTGTTAAAGAAAAATGGTAATGGCTATGGCTATGGTGTGGGATTGCGGGTACAATCTCCACTTGGACCAATTCGTGTAGATTATGGTGTCACTGATGAAGGTGATAGTCGGATCAATTTTGGGATTGGAGAAAGATTTTAAATTGGTCAGTTGTCAGTTGTCAGTTGTCGGTGGTCGGTGGCTAAGAATTTTACTCTTGACTCCTGAATCTTTTTTGGGCGCAGGCCCTGCGCCCCTACCTTCTGACTCCTGTGCCTTAATAATAAGCAATAGTAACTACAATATGGGGATTGTTGGGGGATGGAACAATATACGTTAGGTGGGGAAATTATTGAGACTGGTGTGGGTTTGCATAGTGGTGTTAATACTCAGGTGAGAATATTACCTGCGCTACCGGGAAGTAACCGCTTTTTTGTGCGGGTAGATTTACCAAATTCACCTATGATTCCTGCTCAGGTTGCGGCTGTGAGTAAGACTGTGCTTTCTACTCAGTTGGGTAAGGATGAGGTCTGTGTCCGCACTGTGGAGCATTTACTGGCAGCTTTGGCGGCTATGGGGGTGGATAACGCCAGAATTGAAATTGATGGACCGGAAGTCCCACTTTTAGATGGTTCGGCGCGGATTTGGTGTGAAAGAATTGCTGAGGTGGGAATAGTAGCCCAAATGGCGCATAATTTACCTGCACCTGTTGTAATTACTGAACCAGTTTGGATTTATGAGGGTGATGCTTTTGTTTGCGCTCTACCTGCACCGGCAACTCGATTTAGCTATGGGATAGATTTTAATTTGGCGGCAATTGGTAATCAATGGCACAGTTGGTTATTAATGTCCTGTTTGGAAAAGTCTGCGGCGGATTTTGCGGTAGAAATTGCGCCGGCACGGACTTTTGGGTTACAGGATCAAATTGAATATCTGCAAAAGTCGGGATTAATTAAAGGTGGGAGTTTGGATAATGCTCTGGTTTGCGGGGTTCAAGGTTGGCTAAATCCCCCATTACGATTTGCAAATGAACCAGTCCGTCATAAAATTTTGGATCTAGTAGGAGATCTAAGTTTACTGGGAACTTTCCCTGTTGCTCATTTTCTGGCGTATAAAGCTAGTCATAATTTACACATTCAACTAGCTAGAAAAATTTTAGAGTTATTCTAAAATGCCTGAATTGATGGCAGTTTCCGAGAGCAAGAGAGAAACAGTAATCAAAAAGTAAGATAGTATTTATACTTTTATTTCTATTTATTGTTCTCTGTTCCCTGCTCCCTGTTCCCTGGTATACCTATTCCTAGTGTCTAATCATTCAAATAACTTACAACTAATGTCCACTATTACCGAACCTAATTCTCAGGAAGTAAATACATCAAGTGAGGATAAACAGACAATTAAAACTACCTTGACCATTGAGGAAATTCAGGAACTTTTGCCCCATCGCTATCCATTTTTACTGGTAGATCGGATTATTGATTATGTACCTGGGAAAAAGGCTGTGGGTATTAAAAATGTTACTTTTAATGAACCCCAATTTCAAGGGCATTTTCCGGGGCGATCGCTCATGCCCGGTGTGTTAATTATTGAAGCAATGGCACAAGTTGGGGGGATTGTGATGACGCAAATGCCGGACTCTAAAGGAGGATTGTTTGTATTTGCTGGTATTGATAAAGTCCGCTTTCGTCGTCAAGTTGTTCCCGGTGATCAACTGGTAATGACGGTGGAACTGTTATGGGTAAAACAGCGTCGTTTTGGGAAAATGCAAGGACGAGCGGAAGTTGACGGACAACTAGCCGCTGAAGGAGAGCTAATGTTTTCTTTGATTAGCTAAATCCTAACTATGATTTATTTGATTAATGTGATTGCCATAATGATCTAAATCAAAAGAATCATAGTTGAAGATCATGCGATTTCCATAATCATCTTAATCAAAAAAATCAAAAAAATCATAGTTAAAGATATGTTGAAAACACTTATTCATCCAACTGCTGTCATACATACTAGTGCGGAACTCCACCCAACAGTGCAAGTCGGCGCTTATGCTGTGATTGGAGAGAATGTCAGAGTTGGCGCAGACACTGTAATTGGCGCTCATGCTGTTCTGGAAGGCCCTTGTGAAATTGGTACGGGAAATCAGATTTTCCCTGGTGCTGCTATCGGTATGCAGCCACAGGATCTCAAGTATGTGGGAGAACCTACTTGGGTAAAAATTGGCAATAATAATTCAATTCGGGAGTATGTGACGATTAACCGCGCTACTGGTAGGGGTGAAGCAACAGTAATCGGTAATGGCAATTTATTGATGGCTTATGTTCATGTAGGTCATAATTGCGTGATTGAAGATTCTGTCATTATTGCTAATTCCGTAGCATTAGCAGGTCATGTACATATTGAATCGCGGGCTAGACTCAGCGGCGTTTTAGGTGTGCATCAGTTCGTCCACATTGGGGGAATGTCAATGGTGGGAGGAATGGCACGCATTGATAGAGATGTACCTCCTTATATGTTGGTGGAAGGAAATCCGGCGAAAGTGCGATCGCTCAATTCGGTAGGATTAAAACGTTCGGGAATGCCTGTGAGTGACTTTCAATTAATTAAAAAGGCTTTCCGTCTTCTCTATCGTTCTGAGTTCTTATTTAGAGATGCTTTGCAGGAGTTGGAAAATTTAGGAGATACAGAAGAATTAAAACATCTTCGCCGTTTCTTGCTACTTTCCCAAATGCCGGGAAGACGCGGTTTAATTCCCGGAAAAGGTAAAAAATCTGTCAGTGATGAATAGATGTAGGGGCGGGGTTTCCCCGTCCGGTGTTTCCTAATATCTAAAATCTAAAAATGCGAATATTTATTAGCACTGGTGAAGTTTCTGGAGATCTACAGGGTTCACTATTAATTAAGGCACTGCAACGCCAAGCTGCGGCTACGGGGTTGACATTAGAAATTATCGCCTTGGGTGGGGATAAAATGGCGGAAGCTGGGGCGAAAATTTTGGGTAATACCAGCGGGATTGGTTCAATGGGTTTGATTGAGTCTTTACCTTATGTTATCCCTACTTTAAGAGTACAACGGCAAGCGATCGCTCACTTGAAGGAAAATCCCCCGGATTTAGTGGTTCTCATTGACTATATGGGTCCAAATTTGGGCATTGGTACATTCATGAAGGAAAATTTGCCAGATGTGCCTGTGGCTTATTATATCGCTCCTCAAGAGTGGGTATGGTCTATGAGTTTTCAGAATACTAACCGCATTGTGGGTTTTACAGATAAACTATTAGCAATTTTCCCCGAAGAAGCCCGATATTATCAACAAAATGGGGCCAAGGTTTCTTGGGTAGGACATCCTTTAATTGATAGAATGGCAAATGCGCCTAGTCGGACAACTGCGAGGGAGAAATTAGGAGTTAAAGTAGAAGAAATAGCGATTCCTACGGAGCGCTTCGCTATCGCTCTGTTACCAGCTTCCCGTCATCAAGAATTAAAATATCTTCTCCCCATAATTTTTCAAGCCGCCCAAAATATTCAATCTAAATTACCAAATGTTCATTTTTGGATTCCTCTATCTTTGGAAATATTTAGACAGCCAATTGAGAAAGCCATTCAAGATTATGGGTTACAAGCAACTATAGTATCAGGTCAGCAACAAGAAGTTTTAGCAGCCGCCGATTTTGCCATTACTAAGTCGGGAACAGTGAATTTAGAATTAGCATTATTAAATGTTCCCCAAGTTGTAGTTTATCGGCTTCATCCTCTTACAGCTTGGATTGCGCGTCATATTCTGAAAGGTTCAATTCCTTTTGCGTCTCCAGTCAATTTAGTTGTGATGCGGGAAATTGTCCCAGAATTTTTACAAGAACAAGCCACAGCCGAAAATATTACCCAAGCGGCGATGGAATTGTTATTAAATCCAGAAAAAAGACAACAAACTTTGACAGATTATCAAGAAATGCGCCATTGTTTGGGAGAATTGGGAGTGTGCGATCGTACAGCTAAAGAAATACTAAAAATGTACATTTAATTAAAATGACTCGTTTTATCCATGATCAATTTGCAAAAGATTACCTAGAAGAACTACTAAAAGCTTATGGAAAAGTTGAAGCACCCAGTCGCGTAGCTGGAGAAGTCCGAGAAATAGATGTATTATTTACACCATTCCCAGAACAAAACGCCAATTTAGAATTATGAGGATTACTGGGAAAATTAGCCACAACACCCGCTATATTTGAACCATACCGCAACCCAGCATCAAAAGAAGAAATATGTGATTGTCTGTTAAAATTACTAGAAGTGGGAGGTGCATTACAACGGGAAGCAAAACGCAATCAAACCAAGATCATAGAAACCCAGATTCCCAAATTATGGATTCTCACACCCACAGCATCAAAAAACCTGCTATCAGGATTTAAAGGAGAACAACGTCTAATTATCCGTCAACTAAATCGTCGAATTGGTGAAATTGAATCATCATTAATTCCAAAAGTCCAACCATTATCTATTGAGCAACTTGAAGAACTTGGAGAAGCTTTGTTAGATTTTACTTCAATTGGAGATTTAGAAAATTGGCTGCAATCTGTAAACTAGTTCATAACTAACTAATGGTAAAAAAACGACCAATTGCAGTTGATTTATTTGCAGGTGCAGGAGGCATGACATTAGGCTTTGAACAAGCCGGTTTTGATGTCCTTGCATCTGTGGAAATAGATCCAATTCATTGTGCAATTCATCAATTTAACTTTCCCTTTTGGACAGTGTTATGTAAAAGTGTGGAAGAAACAACAGGGAAGGAAATTCGGAATAGTTCTCAAATTGCTAATCAAGAAATTGATGTAGTATTTGGTGGTCCACCCTGTCAAGGTTTCTCATTAATGGGAAAACGTTCTTTTGATGATCCAAGAAACTCTTTAGTTTTCCATTTTATTAGATTAGTTGTAGAATTACAACCCAAGTTTTTTGTATTGGAAAACGTCAAAGGAATGACAGTTGGGAAACACAAAGAATTTATTGCTGAAATCATTAGTCAATTTTCTGAAAGTGGTTATCAAGTTAATGCAAATTACCAAGTTTTAAATGCAGCTAATTATGGAGTACCCCAAAATAGAGAAAGGTTATTTTTACTAGGTGCGCGTGAAGATTTAGAATCACCTAAATATCCAGAAAAAATCACATTCCCAGCAAAATCTAGTCAATCTCCCGAAACTAAGTTAGTCTTAACTCCTACAGTTTGGGAAGCATTACAAGATTTACCAGTCATAGAAAACTATCCAGAACTATATCAACAAGATTGGATATTTACAGAGTTTGCTAAACCTAGTAACTATGCTAAAAAACTGCGTGATTTTGCGACTGCAAAAAACAACTATTCCTACAAACGTCAATATGATCCTACTTTACTAACATCAAGTTTAAGAAGTAAGCATTCGACCGAATCTATGGATAGATTTGCATCCACACCACATGGTAAAATCGAATCAATCAGTCGTTTTCATAAGCTTGATCCTGATGGTTTATGTAATGCCTTAAGAGCCGGAACACCTAGTAATAAAGGTGCATTTACTTCACCTCGTCCCATACATCCTTTTATCCCCAGATGTATTACTGTTAGGGAAGCTGCGCGGTTACATTCCTATCCTGACTGGTTTCGATTTCATCCGACAAAATGGCATGGTTTTAGACAAATTGGTAATTCTGTTCCCCCGCTTTTAGCACAAGCAGTCGCAGAGGAAATTATTAAATTTTTAGATATCAAATCTTCCGATAGTGCAAAAGTGACAAAAACCATACCTCAAGGTATTAAAGATTTAGGGGATATTAGTTTATTAACACTTGATATGTCAGCAGCAGCGAAATACTTTGGAGTGAACCCTCATGTTATAGAACCGAGAACCAGAAAATCCTCAATTTCTTTGAGAAGTCGAGGATCTAATTTTTAAAGTGTATTGATATCAATACCTTTAGCTTGCAATTTTGCTAATAAGATTTGATAATTTTGACGTTCTTGTTCTGCACGTTGATATTCTTGTTCTGCACGTTGATATTCTTGTTCTGCACGTTGATTTAATTCCAGAGATGTGAGAAACTTCCGTCCTTCAGGATAATAAATTTCTAAATTATCTGCTGTTAATTCAAACCGTATTCCTAAACGGGGACTTACCCAGTTATTGATTGCTTCAATCTCTTCTAGCCATGCTTGTTCAAGAATAAAACCTGTTAATTCGATTTTGTCTGGATGATAAACATAGTATTCTTCCACGCCATGACGTTGATAAAAAAGGAGTTTCTTTGCCATTTCTTGACTACGATTTCCGGGAGATAGAATTTCAAATACTACTTGAGGTGCAATATTATTTTCTTCCCATTGTTTGTAAGAACCTCTTTTACCTTTTGGTCTACCGAAAATCACCATAACATCAGGTGCTTGACGAGTTTTTACACTTCCCTCAACTGGATACCAAAGTAAATCACCTGCGATGAAAACATCATTTTCTGATGCAAATAATATTTCTAAATTTTCTTTAATTTTAACTATCCATTCATAATGTTCTGTATTTTCTGCCATAGGATTTCCATCACTATCAGGGTAGATGATTTCTGGTTTGGTTTCTGGTGTGAGTTGTTGTACCATTTCTGTAGCTCCATTTTCAACTTGACAGTGGCACTTATGAACCTATTGATGCAACTTCGATAACTAAAATGTGCCAGGAATTGCTATGCTAAAACTATAATAACTATTAAGGAAACAATGCGATCGCCTACTCTGACCCCGACAATGACTGCTTTTCCCTTGGCTGCTGTGGTTGGTCAAGAAGCCATTAAGATAGCCTTACTGCTGACAGCAGTTGATCCCGTTTTGGGGGGTGTGGTAATTGCAGGTCGTCGTGGTACGGCTAAATCTGTGATGGCGCGGGCTATTCACGCTTTATTACCACCTATTGAAGTTGTCAAAGGTTCTGTTAGCAACTGTAACCCCAATCACCCCGAAGAATGGGATGATAAACTTTTAGCTGCACAAAGACAAGAGATAGAAACGGAAATTATCCCTGCACCTTTTTTGCAAATTCCTCTAGGGATTACGGAAGACCGACTTTTAGGTTCTGTAGATGTGGAACAGTCGGTTAAACAAGGTGATACAATCTTTCAACCGGGGTTACTGGCTACAGCTAATCGGGGTGTGCTGTATGTGGATGAAATCAACCTATTAGATGACCAAATTAGCAACCAACTGTTATCCGTCTTATCGGACGGACGTAACCAAATTGAACGGGAAGGAATAAGTTTTCAACATCCTTGCAAACCGTTGTTTATTGCCACTTATAATCCAGAAGAAGGGGCGTTAAGAGAACATTTACTTGATAGAATAGCGATCGCCCTATCAGCAGACGGAGTTCTGGGTATAGATCAAAGAGTACAGGCAGTTGAGCAAGCGATCGCCTATTCCAAGTCTCCCACAGAATTTCTCCAACAATACAGCGAAGACATAGACTCACTCAAAACCCAAATCATCCTCGCACGGGAATGGTTAAAAGAAGTTACCATTACCCCAGAACAAATTACCTACCTCGTCAGTGAAGCCATTCGCGGAGGTGTAGAAGGACATCGTGCAGAACTCTTTGCGGTGCGCGTAGCCAAAGCCGCAGCAGCCTTAGAAGGACGTAACACCGTCACCGCTGAAGATCTACGTCGCGCAGTGGAATTGGTCATAGTCCCCAGAACAACTATAATTCAAACTCCACCCCCAGACCAACCACCACCACCTCCCCCACCACCACAGGAAAGTCAAGACGAGTCGGAACAAGAAGAAGAACAAGAGGAAGAACAGGAAGAGAAAGAAGAAGAACAGGAACAGCAAGAACCCCCAGACATTCCCGAAGAATTTATCTTTGATCCAGAAGGGGTAATTCTTGACCCAGAAGTGCTGTATTTTACCCAAATGGCACAACGGCAAGGTAAATCTGGCAGTCGCAGTATTATCTTCTCAGACGACAGGGGACGGTACATCAAGCCGATGATTCCCAAAGGTAAAGCTAGAAGAATAGCCGTAGATGCCACATTGCGAGCCGCAGCCCCGTATCAAAAAGCACGCCGCGCTAGACAACCTGACAAAAAAGTCATTGTCGAACAGGGAGATATCCGTTCTAAGCGGTTGGTGAGAAAAGCCGGCGCATTAGTGGTATTTGTTGTGGATGCTTCCGGTTCAATGGCTTTAAATAGAATGCAATCTGCCAAAGGTGCAGTTATGCAGCTTTTAACAGAAGCCTATCAAAACCGGGATCAAATCTCCTTAATCCCCTTCCGAGGAGAACAAGCAGAAGTATTATTACCCCCCACCCGTTCCATTGCTTTAGCCAAAAATCGCTTAGAAAGACTACCCTGCGGTGGTGGTTCACCCCTCGCACATGGGTTAACTCAAGCCGTGCGTGTCGGTGTAAATGCTCAAATGGGTGGAGATATCGGTCAAGTTGTTATTGTGGCAATTACGGATGGTCGTGGTAATATTCCTCTCGCTCGTTCTTTAGGAGAACCCCAAGAACCAGGAGAAAAGCCAGATATCAAAGCCGAATTATTAGATATTGCCGCGAGAATTCGGGCTTCAGGGATGCAATTGTTGGTCATTGATACGGAGAGTAAGTTTGTATCAACTGGCTTTGCCAAAGAATTAGCCCAAACAGCCGGCGGTAAATATTATCACCTACCGAAAGCCACTGATAAAGCGATCGCCGCAATGACTAGGGGAGCGATCGCAGACATGAAAGCAAAGTAAGTTTTTTTGGGGTTTCCAACTACAAAATATCCCCATAGATGTAAGGGTTTAGCACTGCTAAACCCTTACCCACTGAACACACCACTAAATCATTTATTTTGTAGATAATTAATTTAGGACTCATATTAAAATAGTAAAAATGGAGTTTCTAAACATGACTCAACTAACACCAAAACAACCAGCAAGACGTGGACGGATTTTCCCTGAATTGACTTTATCACCGGAAGAATTAGCTGAACGTGAAGCGGAAAGAGACGCATTTCACAAACGTTGTCGGGCAATTTTTGAGCGTGTGCGTCCTGAGTTGATGAAAGAACATTATAACTGGTATATTGCCGTAGAACCAGATAGTGGTGATTATTTCATTGATCAAGATATAGAAGTTGCTAGTCAGCAAGCACGAGAAAAACATCCTCATGCTGTACATTGTATGTTTCGGCTGAATGAAATCGGAGCAGTTGGGAGAATATGATAGAGGGTTATTTTGGTGATGGGGGGCAGCTATTTTTTGAAATTGATTTGATTAATGCTGATGGGTTAAACTTACCTGTAGAGATCATGCTAGATACTGGATTTACAGGTTTTCTAGCAATTAATAAACAAGATTTAGAAGCACTAGATTGGCAATTTCTTCGTGAACAAGAATTGATAACAGCGCAAGGAGAAAAAACTTTTGATTTGTATTTAGGTAAAGTGATTTTGGATAATCAAGAGTATGAAATTCCTGTTTATGCTGGAGATCAGTTGACGGAAATTTTATTGGGTTCAAGGTGGTTGGAGTTTTTGCCTTTGGTGGTTAATTTTCCAGATGGTATTTTGACTTTAGGATGATTTTTTTGATAAAATAAATATGGTTAATAGTTAACAGTTAATCTGGCTAAAGAGAGGTAATTTTATGCAATTAGAAATTCAACTTGATGATGACTGTGTTGAAAAACTTGCGTATATTCAGCAACAAACGAATCAAGATTTTAGTGAAGCTATTAAACAAGCTATTGAAAAATACTATAATCAAGTTAAAACTAATAATAAAACTCCATTAGCAATATTTAAAGAACTTGGTTTGGTTGGATGTTTTAATGGTGATTCTGATTTGTCTGTTACTTATAAAACAAAAATGGCTAATTATCTTCAGGATAAACAAGAAGAAGAGCGATTATGATTATTGTTGACACTGGTGCTTTTTTAGCTTTGTTTAACCAAAGAGATACTTATCATTTTCAAGCACAAATTGCGTTTAATAATGTATCAGAACCACTGATTTCAACTTATCCAGTAGTTACTGAAACTTGTTATATGTTGACACAATTTGCTAGTGATACAGCCTCATTCAATTTTTTGAAAAGTTTTTGTTTGGGTGCTTTTGAGATTTTTGATCTCGAAAAATATCATGTTGAAAGGATGATTCAATTAATGGAAAATTACGCAAATTTACCAATGGATTTAGCTGATGCTTCTCTAGTTGTACTTGCTGAACATTTAGAAAATGGGCGTATTCTTACTGTTGATAGAAGAGATTTTAATATTTACCGATGGAATAAAACTAATTCATTTGAAAATTTGTTTTTTTCACAATCATAAAAATGAAGAGAGAAGATTTCTAAATTTATTAGTAACTATAGATATCAATTACTAATCTTTAAAATCTAAAATATTTACCAATAATCCCGCTATCTCTGAAAGTTGATCTGGTTGATTATCAATTAGCCATTCAGTAAGCTTGACGGAGTGTGTTGTTTTAGAAAAACGTAATCGCGTTTCACAAAAATGTGCAAATAATTCCTTTCTAAGTACAGGACAAAAAATTGAGAGAGAGAAGAAAGTCGTCATATTTCAAATCTAAATCAGTAACAAGAGAACGCAGATAATCTAAACCGTAACGAAAAACACTTTTAGCAAAACGTCCATGTTTCTTGATTTTGAT
>NZ_JAQMSE010000116.1:0-12469 GCF_028330045.1 Aphanizomenon sp. CS-733/32 | reverse complement strand
ACTAGAAGTCGCAGCTACACAGACGAAACCCACCTTCGTGGGTTCAAAAGCCTTGATTTTTCGTTAGTCCACGCAGGTGGACTTTGTTTGTGTAGTAGCGATTTCTAATCGCCGGAAACTTTTCAAACATCCTCTAAAGCAGCATTTGCTTCTGCCACGTCTGCTTGGGTGATAACTTGCCGATCTTGATAATCTCGTTGATTACGGTTGAGATCAGCTTGTGCAGATGAGACTGTCCATTGCATTAAGTTAGATTCAGAGGTAATTTGTTGGTCTAGTGAAGCAATTTGTCCGGCCACCTGGTTCAGTTGTTGTTGTGAATTGTGGATATTACCGATTAATTGACTCCTCATTGTCTGGATTTGAGAAGTATCAATAGTTGCCAGGATATCCCCTTGCTTCACTACTTGATTATTGGCAACTGAAATACTATTAATAATCCCTTCTCTAGTTGCTTGAACTAACCGTAACTCACCGACGGGACGAACAATAGCCTGAGATTTGACCGTTACAGTGTACTTGCTCACGGATGCTAACCCAACCGCCAAACCAACACTACCAACAATCAACCAACCACTCAGAATCATCCAGAAGTTTCCTGACGGTAAAAACTCATCTGTTCGGATTATAGAAAGACTATCTGAATTGTATGATTGGTAATGATCAATTGAATGATTCATGTTCATAAACTGTAAAAATTACTGCCATCAGTTGGATGATTTTGTAATCTGAACATTCATAAAGGATTGAGTACCTAAAAAATTGAGATATTCTCCAGCTTCAATCTGAAAATCTTCTGGTTTACCCTCCATTTTTAAGCGACCATCCTCTAGCATAACAATCCAATCAGCAAGTTGAATAACACTGGGACGATGACTAATTAAAATAGTAGTTTTTCCTTGGCGGTGTGCAAATAATTGAGATAAAACCTGTGCTTCACTAATCGGATCTAAACCAGATGTTGATTCATCTAAGATTAGAATTTGAGGATTATTGGCGATCGCTCTAGCTATAGCTAAACGCTGCCGTTGTCCTCCAGAAATATTAGAACCAAACTCACCTAAAACAGTTTGATATTTATCAGGAAGATTACTAATAAATTCGTCAGCTTCGGCAATTTTACAAGCTTTCACTATTTGCTCAAAGGAGATCCCATTCCCTGCCAATGGATGATGGCTGGTAAGGGTAGCTTATTAGGGTGATCCAAAATATCGGCAGAGGCTTTACCGGAACGGGCATTGAATCCTAGAACTTCAGCCCCGCGTCGCGATTAGAATCTGGAAACCAACTCCCATTTCTGGAGTAATGCGATTAAAAACCCCAGCCCCTTCAAGATAGAGCGACTGGAGCAAATTACTAAGATCTATTTTCAAAATTAGGAGTGCGATTTCACTCATGTAGGGGTTTAGCAGTTTGCTTTACCCAGCAACGCCGTGAATTAATAACCATCACCAGTAACGACTGGTGGTGGAACTACAACTGGGACACATCCAGAGTTTAATTTAGAACAGGATTTGTTAGATTTTCCACTCTTGCTTCTTCCAGACTTGCCAGATTTACCAGCACAGCCACCGCTTAATAGGGATTCTTCTTGCACGGACAGTTCACTGAGGAAGTTTTCGATATCGGTGAATAAATCAAAGCTGTGTGTAGAATTTTTCATTTGATATTACCTTTCCTTGTTTGCTGCGTTGTTGATTCAGACGAACGAGACCCATTCAATGTTCACATCTATCACTCAGAGGAGGTATATATACCTTAAAGTTTTTACACTGCAAGTTTCTCCTAGCTAAACTTGTAATAAAAACGATGTAAACTATGTAGGGTAAAGCTTTTAGGGATGATCGAAAAATGAAGCTCTAATCCGTTCTTAGTATTTAAGATGCAGGTCTTGTTTCTTAACTGGATCAATCTTAGTAGATTTAGATAAGAACAATCAGCGGTGAGATTACTGAATTTATCTGAATGAATATCGGTAAACCAAAAAGTTTTTTAGAAGTCGTGCTATACCAGCATTTCAGTTAAATATAGGAACACCACAAAACCACCCATTAGTTGGTAATACTAGCAATATCTGCCAGAACGAAGCGATCACTCTATTACTAATGGTGTTTGTACTGATCGTATTTTCTTTCTTTAGAATAGCTTAAACTACTTCATGATAACTTAAAATATGAATTGAATCAACGACAATTTTTAACGTCAACCTACTTAGCATGGGAACGGCCATATTGAATATTCATCTCAGTGTCCACTAAAATAGACATCTGGTGAAAATTATCCTAGGAACAATTCATGAATTGTCCCTACAAGAGTTTCGGGTTATGCACATTTAATTATCGGAGATGTCTAATGATCAGCTACATCATTAATAAAGTTGGCCTCTCATCATGTTAGAATTAGAATAATATTCATAATTCCGACCGACTTTAAGTAGTTTAACTAGCCAAATAAGTGCTATTAATTGCCTAATTTCAGTTTCATCTACCGCCTTATTAAGACAACGTATCTACTGTAATGGTTAACTCTGCTACTTCCCCCGTGAACAATCGTAAGCCTTCTAAAGTCGAAGGTATCAAAGAAAATAGTAATTTTTTACGTGAACCTGTTGCCACTGAGTTACTTCAAGACACGACGCATTTTAGTGAAGACGCAATTCAGATTCTTAAATTTCACGGTTCTTATCAACAGGATAACCGTGATAACCGGGTTAAGGGTCAGGAAAAAGATTACCAAATGATGTTGCGGACAAAAAATCCCGGCGGGTTAGTACCTCCTGAGCTATATTTGGCTTTGGATAAATTGGCTGATGAATATGGCAATCATACCCTCAGAGCTACTACTCGCCAAGGCTTTCAACTACATGGTATCCTAAAAAAGAATCTGAAGGCGGCGATCGCTACAATTGTCGAAAATCTCGGTTCAACTTTGGGAGCTTGTGGTGACATTAACCGCAACGTCATGGCTCCGCCAGCCCCCTTTAAAAATCGCTCAGAATATCAGTATGCTTGGGAATATGCCCAAAATATCGCTGATTTACTTTCTCCCCAAACCGGTGCTTATTACGAAATTTGGTTAGATGGGGAAAAAGCCGTTAGCGGCGAAGAACATCCAGATGTCAAAGCAGCGCGACAAACCAATGGTAATGGTACTATTATTCATGATTCCGTAGAACCTATCTATGGAACTCACTATATGCCCCGCAAATTTAAAATTTGCGTCACAGTTCCGGGAGATAATTCTGTTGATTTATATTCCCAAGATTTGACTTTGGTAGTGATTACCAATAAGAAAGGTGCATTAGCAGGATTTAATATTTTTGCTGGTGGTGGTTTGGGTCGCACTCATAATAAAGAAGAAACCTTTGCCAGAACCGCTGATCCCATTGGCTATGTAGCTAAGGCTGATGTATATAATCTTGTAAAAGCTATAGTTGCGACACAACGAGATTATGGCGATCGCACAGACAGACGACACGCGAGATTAAAATACTTAATTAATGATTGGGGTGTAGATAAATTCCGCACTCAGGTAGAAGAATACCTTGGTAAAAAACTCGAACCATTTAAACCCCTGATTCAGTTTAAATATAAGGACTTCTTAGGCTGGAATGAACAAGGCGATGGTAAACTCTTTTTAGGTATTTCCATTGAGAATGGGCGTGTCAAAGATGATGGTACATTCCAACTCAAAACCGCTTTGCGGACAATTGTTGAGCAATTTAATCTGCCAATTCGCCTCACAGGTAATCAAAACCTACTATTTTACGACATCGCACCAGAAGACAAAGCAGCCATTCAAGAGATTCTGGATAACTGCGGCGTTGTTGCCGACCCCGAGCAAATAGCAGCACTAACAAGATATGCTATGGCTTGTCCAGCCTTGCCTACCTGCGGTCTAGCTATTACAGAGTCAGAACGGGCAATACCTGGAATTTTAGAGAGAATCAGGGCTTTATTGGATAAACTGGGTTTACAAAATCAACATTTTGTGGTAAGGATGACTGGTTGCCCTAACGGTTGCGCTCGTCCTTATATGGCAGAATTGGGTTTAGTGGGTAGTGCGCCAGAATCCTATCAAGTTTGGTTGGGTGGTTCACCACATCAAACCCGGTTAGCACAACCTTTTACAGAAAAACTGCACCACAATGATCTGGAAAGTTTCCTAGAACCGATTTTTGTCTTCTTTAAAAAGTCCCGCACACCAAAAGAAAGTTTTGGGGATTTTTGCGACAGATTGGGTTTTGATGCGATTCGGGAATTTGTGGCTAACTACACCCCAGGAGATCCTACCAGCAGTGGTAAATCCCGTCACCGTGTGAGTCTGCGGGATGATTTTTACGCTCAACTCAAGGAAACGGCGGAAAAACAAGAACGACCGATGACTGATTTGGTACATGAGGCTTTGGAGAAGTATTTCCAAACTCTCTAAAAATATAGCAATCCTATTTGAGTTGAGAACTTATCGGTCAGTGAAGGGAACAGGGAACAGGGAACAGGGAACGGGGAACAGGGAACAGGGAATAGGGAATAGGGAACAGGGAACAGGGAGAGAAATTTTCTTTATTCTTCTTTATTCTTCCTTATCCTTATCCTGACTCCTGACTCCTGACTCCTGACTCCTGACTCCTGACTCTTTAATCAATTGTCTGACAATCTCGTAACCACAGTTTAACACCTTGAGCGATCGCCCCATTACTACTATCCCTGGGTGGTACAATCGGTGGTTTAACTGGATAACTGCTGGTTTGGGAAAACATCATCACCACAGTCCAGCCAATATTAGTTTTTGTCAGAAATAGCCTGTGGAATTCTTGTAATTCTACGGCTTTTTTATGGATATATTTCCGTTCTAATGTAGTAAAGAAAACCTGTCTGACACCCTCCCCATTATACTTATCTCCATGATCAATACCTGGATTTAATGGTAAAGATTTAAACTCTGGTTGACCCGCAGCCAATATATAGGAAAAAGTATCAACACTCCGTTTGAGAAGACGAGAACGTTGAATTACCCGGTTAGTATAGCTAGGTAAATCCAGCATCATCTGGGTTGTTAAAGTTTCCAGACTTTGCTGAGAACAAGAATTATCAATTTCAGGATTTACAGGTTGAGAAGGAATATTTTTAGCATAAGCAGGGGAGTTAAATACTAGAAATATCAGCAAAGCTATCAAACACCTGAGTGAAGAGATAGGGGACAGGGAAGAAATTTCCTTCTTTTTTCCTTCTTCCTCCTGACTCCTGACTCCTGACTCCTGACTCCTTCTTCCGACTCCTTTATTCATCACACTGTTTTTAACTCCTCAACAATCTGATTCCAGGCTAACTCAGGTTCAGCCGCAGCGGTAATGGGACGACCGATAACTAGATAATCTGCACCGGCTGTGATAGCTTGGGAGGGAGTAAGCGATCGCTTTTGATCTCCTTTCTCAGCCCAACTCGGACGCACACCTGGACAAACCAGTAAAAAATCCTTTTCACAACTTGTTCTTAATTGTTGCACCTCTTGGGGAGAACAAACAACGCCATTTAAACCAGAATTTTGCGCCAACAGTGCCATTTCTAAAGCAAATTCTGGCAATTCGAGCGGAATTTTCAAATCAAACGCCAATTGTCGCGCCGAAATACTGGTTAACAAGGTAATAGCGATTAACTTCGGTGGTTCTGTCCCAGCTTTTTCCGCCCCAATTTGCACAGCTTCCGCCGCCGCTTTTAAAGCATCTTTACCACAAGTAGCGTGAATTGTCAATAAATCTACCCCATACCCAGCCGCAGCGCGACAAGCACCGGCGACAGTATTGGGGATATCGTGAAATTTCAAATCGAGGAAAATCCGCTTTTCTTGAGATTTGAGGATATCCAGAATCTTGGGACCTGTGCTAGTAAACAACTCCAAACCAACTTTCCAAAAAGTGACTTGGGGAAGTTTATCAACAAGAGCGATCGCACTCTCTAAATCTGGTACATCTAAAGGAACAATAATTTTTTTAGTATTCATAATTTTCATTATTACTTCTTACATATTATCCAATTTATTAAGTAATGGGACAGAATTAATTACACAATTGATTTTTCTGTTCCCCGTTCCCAGTTAGGAGTTCCCTCTCTCAAGGAGTGAATTTAATTGTGTTCACCTACTTAATCAATTGTTTTCAAGATTTAGCTAAGGGTAAAGGCTTTCCATATTCTTGATATTCAGCAATTAACATTCCTATCACTTCCTGAGCATTTTTCACAGCTTCTTCATACGTATCACCATGAGTATGATATTTTTGAGTAGGAAATTCAGGTAAATGAACTAAATAACATTTATCTTCACTACTCCATTGAATAATGATAGTATAAGGTAAATTCATTCTTGTGATTTCTCCTCTTGAATTGATTTTAATTTAGCTAATTTCTCGTTAACTTCGTTTTCTATATATATTTTAGCATCATCTCCATCTTTGCCAGATATGGTAATAGGATCTTCTGGTAATAAAGGATGATACCAACGGGTATGACTTCCTTTTGCTGAACGGTAAATAAACCCGGCTTTTTTGAGTAAACTTTTTAATTCTCTGATTTTTTTCGGCATTTTTCAACGGAAATATTATTAATGTATATGAATTGATGTTAATTTGATACCAATTAGCAATGAGAAACCTTGACTAAAGATATTGAAAGCTGACTATATTTTTTATTTCCTGACATAAGTTATAAATAGTAATGATGCTTTTTGCAGACTTTCCCAATTTAATTAAATTTGTTTTCTTAAACACTCATGTCTTCAACTCCCCAGTATCTTAGCGGTAACGATATTCGTCAATTATTCCTCGACTTCTACACCCAACGGGGACATCAACCGCTTCCGAGTGCTTCCCTTGTTCCTGAAGATCCGACTGTGCTGCTGACGATCGCAGGTATGTTACCATTTAAGCCGATATTCCTGGGACAACGGACACCGGAATTTAAACGCGCTACGACTTCGCAAAAGTGTATCCGTACCAATGATATCGAAAATGTGGGACGGACTCAACGCCATCATACATTTTTTGAGATGTTGGGGAATTTTAGCTTTGGTGATTATTTTAAACCCCAGGCGATCGCTTGGGGTTGGGAATTATCTACTCAAGTCTTTGGTTTCTCTCCTCAAAATCTCGTTGTCAGCGTGTTTGAGGAAGACGATGAAGCTTTTGCAATTTGGCGCGATACTATTGGTGTAACGGAAAAACGCATCAAACGCATGGGTGCGGATGATAATTTCTGGGTTTCCGGTGCTACTGGTCCCTGTGGTCCTTGTTCGGAAATTTATTATGATTTTCACCCAGAACGCGGTGAAGATAATATTGATTTAGAAGATGATACCCGATTTATCGAGTTTTATAACTTGGTTTTCATGCAATATAATCGGGATGCGTCAGGAAATTTAACCCCGTTACAAAATAAGAATATTGACACGGGAATGGGGTTGGAAAGAATGGCGCAAATCCTGCAAAAGAAGCCGAATAACTATGAAACAGATTTGATTTTCCCGATTATTGAAACTGCGGCAAAAATTGCCAAAATTGATTATTACGAAAGTGATGAAAATACGAAAGTTTCTTTAAAGGTAATTGGTGATCATGTCCGTTCTGTGGTTCACATGATCGCTGATGAAATTCGCGCTTCTAATGTGGGTAGGGGTTACGTTTTACGGCGGTTAATTCGTCGCGTCGTCAGACATGGGAGATTAATCGGAATTTCTGGAGAATTTATTAACCAAGTTGCAGAAACCGCAATTTCTCTTTCGGAATCAATTTACCCAAATTTGCGACAAAGAGAAACTGCAATTAAAGCCGAATTGCAAAGAGAAGAAAGTAACTTTTTGAGGACTCTTGATAGAGGAGAAAAACTATTAGCTGAAATTATCCAAGAGGTAAAACAAAAAGGATTAACTTCTATTAGTGGTGAAAGTGCTTTTACTCTCTATGATACCTACGGTTTCCCATTAGAATTGACCCAAGAAGTTGCTGAAGAAAATGACATTACTGTTGATGTTGATGGTTTCAACGCAGAAATGCAAAAACAAGTAGAACGTGCAAAAGCTGCACATGAAACCATTGATTTAACTGTTCAAGGTTCTTTAGATAAACTTGCAGAACATATTCACTCTACACAATTCATTGGTTATACCCAATTAACAACAACTGCAAAAATCGAAGTTTTATTAGTTGCTGGTGTTTCCGAAGAAGCAGCAGAAGCAGGAACCCAAGTGCAAATTGTTTTAGATAAAACACCTTTTTACGCTGAATCTGGGGGACAAATTGGCGATAAAGGATATATTTCTGGTGATGGTGTTTTAGTCAGAATTGAAGACGTGAAAAAAGAATCTGATTTCTTTATTCATTTCGGACGCATTGAACGGGGAACAATTAGAATTGGTGATGAAATTACCGCACAAATAGATACCGCTTGTCGTCGTCGCGCTCAAGCTAATCATACAGCAACTCATTTATTACAAGCTGCTTTAAAGAAAGTTGTTGATGAAGGAATTTCTCAAGCTGGTTCTTTGGTTTCTTTTGATAGATTGCGCTTTGATTTTAACTGTCCCCGTGCTTTAACTGCTGAGGAAGTTATTCAAATTGAAGGATTAGTAAATAGTTGGATTTCGGAAGCTCATTCTGCTACAATAGAAGAGATGCCCATAGCCGAAGCAAAAGCTAAAGGTGCAGTCGCCATGTTTGGAGAAAAATACGGTGATCAAGTGCGCGTGATTGATTTCTCTGGCGTTTCAATGGAATTATGTGGGGGAACTCATGTTAATAATACTGCGGAAATCGGCGGTTTCAAAATCATTGCTGAAGCCGGAGTTGCGTCTGGGGTAAGAAGAATAGAAGCGGTTTCTGGGGCGGCGGTATTGGATTATTTGAATGTGCGTGATATAGTAGTGAAAGATTTGTGCGATCGCTTCAAAGTTAAACCCGAAGAAATACCCGACAGAATCACAACGTTACAAACCGAACTCCGCAACAACGAAAAAGAAATTCAAAGTCTAAAATCACAACTAGCAATTGTTAAATCTGACAGTTTATTACAAACTGCGGAAATCATCGGAGAACATAAAATTATTGTTTCTCAACTGGAAGATATTGACGCAGAATCATTAAAATCTGCTGCGGAAAGATTGCTGCAAAAAATCGGTAATGGTGCGGTGGTTTTAGGTTCTATTCCCGAAGTAGGAAAAGTGAGTATCGTTGCAGCTTTTAGTCCTGAAGTGAATAAAAAAGGTGTCCAAGCTGGAAAATTTGTGGGAACTATAGCGAAAATCTGTGGAGGTGGAGGTGGTGGAAAACCCAACCTCGCGCAAGCTGGGGGAAGGGATGCAAGTAAATTACCAGAAGCATTAGAAACTGCAAAAACAGAATTGCAAACATCTTTAAGTTAAGACCTTGTGGGGTAGGCATCTTGCTTACCCTGTATTTTGCTATACTGTTTTTGACACCTTTTCAAGTGCATCAACGCAACATCCTGACTAATATTTTATGACTATTGACGCTTTTGTTGATAATGGACATACCCCAGGTAGAGAATTTTCTGAGCAATTTCTGTTAAGTCCTGAATTTACTGTTGAAACCCTCAAACCTATTCTATCAGGTTCAAGTCGGCTGAAAAAGGCTGAATTAGCAGCCGAGATAGCCAACGCACTTGACAAAGGTAAGGTTACTCCAGAAACAATATTACTGGAATATGTGAAACAGCGAAAAACATGGTTAAGTTTGAAACAGGGTACTCATGTTCTTACACCAAATCTAAAACCTGCTGCATTTTTGTTAAAAGAGTTTGGGGAGGATGGTTGGTACGGACCAATTCAGGAAGCAAATCAACCCCACAAAAAATGGTATATCCGAACTCATAAAATTGATGATTCAGGTAAACGACCAGATAAACGTGATATTCGTTGGTCTGTTATTGCAGAAGTAGGAAAAGATTATGTAGCTTTATTTTGGAATGGGTTTAGTTTGAGTTCAACAATTAGTGAACGTATAGAAGCTATTCAATTTCCATTTTGGCATCATATTCCTGGATTTATTGATGAATTAGCTAATCATTGTCAAGCAGACTGGAAATTTCCTAATCTTCATAAACTTGTTCTGCATGATATGTGGGATAAATATCTTAATAAATCAATAGATGGTATTGCTTATAAATGGAAACACTTACGCATTAGAGCAGAAGCATCAGGACTGGCTATAAATGCTCGCAGTGCTGGAGTTCCAGAGATTGATGTCAGAGGATTACAAGCTTTGTCAGAAAAACTAGCTGAGTCGGTTTTACAGAAACTGGGTTTGGTAGGTGATTCTGGTAAAATGAGTGATGCTGAAGATGCAATTGTGTTAACCTTGATCAAAGAGTGGGGTACTAAATCTTATGAGTTTCAACTGGACAGGGAATTAACTGCGATTGAAATGGAGACAGAGACAGACGAGTTAAAAAAAGTTAAAATGAAGTGTCTCATCAAAGCACATTGCTATTTTGGAGAAAAATCTAACACAACGCAAGATTCTCTTCAGCACATAAAGTGCTATGGTAGTAGTACCTCTGTTCTTGAGTTTCTACTAAAAGAACTTGAACTTCAAGGCTAAAGTTATGACTAGCTTCATCCATAAGGGTTATTTGGACTTCTTATCTGAAAAACAGAAGGCTGAACTGAGTAAGCATTTTATGTCGGCATCAACCAATGATATGATGCCGCACCAACTTGCTGTTCAGTTGGGTATAAAATACTCTGATGCTCTTGCAGTCTTAACGATACTTGAAGAAGAAGGACTCTGTGAAATGAAACTGCTTATATATCATAATTGTGAACCAGATGTACCCGCTGGTGCTATTCCATTTGGTCAAGGCTTTCCTAACTTGCCATGGTTTTGCCCGCTTTGTGAAAAGAGTGTACATGATTATAATGAGTTATCTTATGATTTCATGGCACATTTTGTGAAACAACGTGAACTTGTTTAATTCATTTATGTCGAAGTCAGATGATGAAGTTGTTAAAGAGTATTACCAGGCACGTAAAGTATTAAAGGATAGAGGAATTAAACTTAAGTCTTATTTATATAAAGCAGATACCAGAATTTCTGAATATATAGATAAACTTAATAATGCTTTAACAAATAAAGAAACACAAAAAGCTGGTACGCTACTAGAACAGATTGTAGTGCTAGTTTTTAAAGGTCTAAAGGGTGTCCAATCAATTAAAAGCTTTCAATCAGCAGGACCTCAGTATGATTTGTTAGTTAGTGGTGATGATTTTGAATGGCAAGAAGTCTCCGATGCTCTATATCTTAATGGAAATCAGAGAGATATAGTAATTGAGGCGAAAGCTACACAAGATCCTTTACCACATAAACAATTTGCTCGATTATGTAGCATTATGGAAAATGAGCTTCTAAGAAGTGCAGGTCTGGGAATTTTTGTTACATTAAACGGAGCAACAGGTTTTCCTAAACGAAATAGCCCAAGGCAAAGAGCAGTTAGCGATTGTAGACTTCTGCAAATAATTTTTCATGCTAGAACAAATAAAATAATCATTGTTTTAGACAAGGAAGATTTATTTGAATTATCGAAAAATGGAACTTTAATTGAACTATTAATTAGAAAAATAAAAGATTTATCTGAGTTAAGTGGTCTTCCTACCGCTTCCGTTGAAAATTGCCAGGAAGATGTAGATTTACCACCTCATTTACAAGTTCTTTTATAAATCTAATAATTGAAAATAAATTACAACATCACCTTTTATAAATTCTGCCATGCTGCATCTTCCTCTGGTTTTAACCAATCTTTTCCCAGTGAAGATTCACTCATAATCTTAATTTCTAGCATCTTATTTTGTTGGTGCTTGGTTTGCAAAAACTGGACAAAATCTAAGATTTCCTGTAACACAGGTTCAGGTAGTTTTTCTAACTCTTGCGTAATTTTTTCTTTAATTTTCATTGAATTTTTACCATTTTATAACTGTCAATAAATATCATATCAAATTCAGCAGTAATTATAAAGTAATTAGATTTATATATTTACTGCTACTTGACCAACTTCTGTAGAAGGTTTGGGTATAGGTTTTCCATCTTCTTTTAACACTTCTAAATACAATTCTATAGCTTCTTTAATGAGTTCTTTTGTTTCTTGTAGGGTATCACCACAAGCCACACATCCGGGTAAATCTGGAACATAAGCAGAATAATTGCTACCTGCCCATTCATAGACTACTGCATAATTTTTCATTATTTGTCCTCCAGTTGTGCTTGGGAAAAAATACTCTTTCGAGTTCCTTCCGCTAAGTCTTTACTAAGTTTACCCGCTAATACCACAATATCAGTGCTGACAGAGAATTCGTGGGGGCAGAATGGTTAAGTTATTTACTGCTTGAACCAAATATTCCATTCCGAATCAGGATTCGTCACACTGATTTAATTAGTGATACAGAAAAGACTCTTCCAGGTAGCGTCATT
>NZ_JAQMSE010000115.1:0-2840 GCF_028330045.1 Aphanizomenon sp. CS-733/32 | reverse complement strand
TCTCACTTGATGATGCTTACTCTCTTTATATATTCTCTTTAGTAATTTTGCTGTATCCCAGTTTAAATCTCGAATAAATCGCATTTTTTATCTCATTATTATTACCAAGAATGTATTTTACAATATTATTATCCTAATGTGGAATTAATTTCGCCTACTTACTTATCACACAGGGGTATTCCCGTGACCATCGTCCAGACAGACTTAAAACAATGTATATGAGATTTAATAGTAAGTAGTGATGGAGATATACCTTTATTTTTCAGGGGAGCATCAGGAAACGAATCAGATAAAGCCGTATTCGCCCACATCTTAGTGGAATATTCTAAACAAATAGATTTTGATAGTATCGTAGACAAATTAAAATACCATCAAATATCGGACATAGAAATAACCGAAAAATTAAATAAAGCACAAACAGTAGTTTATCAAGTCAAAGGTAAATTAATAGAAAATCAGGAATTAATCAAAAAACATGAAAATTCTTGTGGGAGATTTATTTTAGCAACGAATATTTTAGACACCACCAAATTAGCACCTACAGAAATATTGAGAATATATAAAGAACAGCAATCAACAGAGCGAGGATTTAGATTTATTAAGGACCCGTTATTTTTTGCCGATAGTCTTTTTGTGAAGAATCCAGAAAGAGTAGAGACAATGATGAGGTTAATGGCATTGTGTCTTTTGGTTTATAATCTGGGACAAAGACAATTACGAATTGCATTAAAAACACAAAAAGCTACTGTTAAAAATCAACTGAATAAACCCACATAATTTCCAACATTAAGGTGGATATTTCCATGTTTTCAGGGGATTCATATTGTCATCACACAAGGAGTTTATAGGATTATTAATTTAACGAATGAACATTGTAGTATATTACAATTCCTACCTAATTCTTGTCAAAAATATTATTTATTGTGTTAGTTGCCGAATCTATAATTCTCTATCGCATAGTCTTGTATTTGCATAACTGATTGAAAAATCTCAATTCGGGGAGGACGGACTGTAATTGGTCTGAGGTGTTCAGAATACACAAATTGGAGCAGAGCATGATTAGACACAGAGAAAACTCTAGTGAATCCTGGAAAACGTTGCCTTGGAAGAAATTCCGCCGTAACTTATTCCGCCTACAAAAACGAGTGTACAAAGCGGAAAACATGGAGACAATTCACAAACCTTGTGTTATGTGTATGATATGCTGACGATTGTTTATGGCCAAATCAGCAAATAGATCCAGCCCAAACCGAACAAATGGGGACTTTATGCAAATGGCGGACAACCTAACTAGACACAGATAGTCACTGTACTGTTATCTTAGGTTGGAGGCAATTGCAACTTTTTTGATAAAGCGGAACTTCATGGGAACGAATTACCGACGGGTTTTACTTAAACTGAGCGGTGAAGCCTTAATGGGCAACTTAGGCTATGGCATTGACCCAGAAGTGGTCGAGGAAATAGCCAAGGAAATAGGCGAGGTGATAGCCAGTGGTGTGCAGGTGGCCATCGTAGTTGGCGGTGGCAATATTTTTCGAGGCATTAAAGCAGCATCAGCAGGTATGGATCGGGCAACCGCTGACTATATCGGGATGATTGCCACAGTAATGAATGCTATGACCCTGCAAGATTCTCTAGAACGGATGGGAGTTCAAACAAGGGTGCAAACAGCGATCGCCATGCAAGAACTAGCAGAACCATATATTCGCCGTCGTGCCATCCGTCATCTTGAAAAAGGACGGGTGGTAATTTTTGGTGCAGGTTCAGGAAATCCCTTCTTTACCACAGATACCACTGCGGCCTTAAGAGCGGCAGAAATTGAAGCAGAAGTGATTTTTAAAGCTACTAAAGTAGACGGCATTTACGATGCTGACCCCAAACTTTATCCTGATGCCAAGCGTTTTACCACCCTTACCTACGCCCACGTTTTGGCTAAAGATTTGCGAGTTATGGATAGTACCGCAATTGCTCTATGTAAAGAAAATAATCTCCCCATTTTAGTATTTGACCTGACGGTGCGAGGTAACATCCACCGGGCAGTCATGGGAGAATCTATTGGCACTCTTGTGGGAGGTTCTTGTGAAATTAGCTGAAGCTGAGAGTACGATGCAAAAAACCGTTGAGTCTACTCAACGAGCTTTTAATACAATTCGTACTGGTCGCGCCAATTCGAGTTTATTAGATAAAGTCCAAGTGGACTATTACGGTTCACCAACACCCTTGAAATCTCTGGCAAACATTAGCACGCCAGACTCTTCAACCATCGTGATTCAGCCCTACGATAAGAAAAGCTTAAATATCCTTGAAAAAGCTATCTCTCTGTCGGATGTGGGCTTAACTCCCAGTAACGACGGTAGTGTGATCCGGTTGAATATTCCCCCACTAACTAGCGATCGCCGGAAAGAATTTGTCAAACTTGCCTTTAAGTATGCCGAAGAAGGTCGTGTAGCAATTCGCAATATTCGCCGAGACGCTCTCGATTCCATTCGCAAACAAGAAAAAAGTGCGAAAATCTCCGAAGATGAAGCACGAGATCAGCAAGACAAACTCCAAAAACTGACCAACAAGTACATAGCAAAGATAGACGAATTGTTGATAGAAAAGGAAAAAGAGATTACCACTGTGTAAGGTGACAGGTGACAGGTGACAGGTAAGAATTTTACCAATCACCAATCACCAATCACCAATCACCAATCTCCATTTAGTGACGTACTCCACACACTCCCTTTCAGGTGAGTGTGGGCTTCTCAGTGACTCCTCTATGAGGACATTAACTGAGCTTTAAGACCGTGCGCCCCACGGTTCTTTGGTTTTGAGATTTGTTTTTTGTTTTGTAGGCT
>NZ_JAQMSE010000114.1:0-11160 GCF_028330045.1 Aphanizomenon sp. CS-733/32 | reverse complement strand
TATAATAACATAAAATCAATATTTTGTTCGTTTCGTCGCTGTAGCCTTCTTTGTTTTCGCTACGCTCAAATACAATTTGGGCTACGCAACTCAACTCACGCGCATTCATCCCACGCTCCTAAGAGTGAGACGTGGGGCTTTTGCTGATTAAGCTAAAAAGTCTACATCGCTATCTGAACTAGCTTCATCCCGCGCCACTGAACCAAACAAATTAAGGGATTTTACTCCCAGTCCCTGCAACTTTTCTCTATGTGCAGCTAAAGTTGCCAGTACCTCATCTTGTTTCATGCTTTATTTTCCTAAACCAATTCTATATTAAGATAGTACCCGGATTTCTCACAAGCGAAAAAAATCATTCATAAAGAGTAAAACAAAGGCAGTTTATTTGATACATAAACCTGGTAGTAGGCATTGCAACAATGTTAGGATATTGAACATGGGCTGTTTGTGGCTTTCGAGTTGTTTTTTTGGAAGATTATAACTCTACTACATCAGCCCTCTCTTCATACTCTTTTTTTGACCAAGGTATTGTTAAAAGTAAAACCATTTAGCACTGCTAAACCCCTACAAATCTGGGGTTTTCGTGATTTTACAAAAGTCCATGTCACAACCGTTTTGAGTATAACCGCGAATTTTATTCGCCAGGACTTCTCCTTCTACATTTCCCCCCCCAGGTACTACATGAGAGAAAAAATTGACGCTTTAACACAGAATTTGGCTCGTACCATTGTTGGTAAACATGAAGCTATACGCTTAGTGATAGTAGCTTTACTAGGTGGTGGTCATGCTTTACTAGAAGATGTCCCCGGTGTCGGTAAAACCCTTTTAGCCAAGTCTCTAGCTCGTTCTGTAGATGGTAAGTTTCAACGGTTACAATGTACCCCTGACTTACTCCCTACAGATATCACCGGTACAAATATTTGGAATCCTAAAACTGGGGAATTTACATTTCTACAAGGTCCTGTATTTGCTAACGTCCTCCTGGCGGACGAAATTAACCGCGCTACACCACGTACCCAGTCGGCTTTACTGGAAGTTATGGAAGAACATCAGGTAACGGTTGATGGTGTTTCTCGTCTAGTTCCGCAGCCATTCTTTGTAATTGCTACCCAAAACCCCATTGAGTACCAAGGGACGTTTCCCCTCCCAGAAGCGCAAATGGACCGATTTATGCTGTCTTTAAGTTTGGGTTATCCTTCGGAATCTGAGGAAATGCAAATGTTGGAAAATTTGCAAGCAGGTTTCAAGGTTGCTAATTTACAGCCTTGTATTACTTTAGAAGAAGTCCAAGCATTACGCCAAGCTTGTTCCCAAGTTAAGGTAGAAGTATCTTTGCAACAATACATTTTGGAATTGGTGCGGACTACTAGACAGGATGAAGAAATCACTCTTGGTGTTAGTCCTCGTGGTACTGTCGCTTTACAAAAAGCCGCTCAAGCTTTGGCTTTTATTTTAGGTAGGGAATATGCTCTTCCTGATGATGTTAAGTTTCTTGCACCGCACGTTCTTTGTCATCGTCTGATTCCTAGAGGGGGACGCAATGCAAAAACTATAGTTGAACGATTATTACGATCTGTGCCTATTCCTTAATATAAAATATTATGGGGGGTACAAGGTACAACCTCCCAAAAACCTATAGGGATAAGGGGTAAAGTCTTTAAATAATTTGAATCCCAAACTGATGAGAAACCTTGAAAGTTTTGAAGATGTTATTTTTGATAGCGGTATGAACCGTATGGGTGAGCAAGGATGGGAATTAATGTCTGCAAGGAGAGCTTTAACTTGATTTTATTAGGCTTTGTTATTATTCCTGTTGGTGCATATATAAATATTTATCAAAAAGAAGAGATCATCCTCCTAACCTTTCTGAATTAGACCGGGCGTTGCTGAATTGAGGTATGAAATTGAAAAATCAAAAAAATGAAACTCTTACTCTCTGCGACTGGAGTGCCTCTGCGTGTTCGCGCAGCGTGCCGTAGGCATAATAAAATCATACTTTTACTCAGCAACACCGAAAAGGTTAATTTGATTATGGCACAGATACAGAAAACTCGATGTACTGCTGTTACAGATTCAATAGTGAGATTGATGTTATTTTATTTTTGTACAAACTCTTTTATCCCCATCACCATACAAACTATGACACTCAATTTGTATTTACTGCGACATGGCGAAACTACTTTTAGTCAAAGTGGTAATTTCTGTGGTGAAACTGATGCAGATTTGACACCCGCAGGGATGGAAATGGCATCTAGTTTTGCTGATGTTTATCAAAAATTGCACTGGTCAGCGGTTTATGTTAGTCCGATGAAACGCGCCCTTGGAACCGCCAAGCCATTTTGTGATGCTACTGGTATGGAGATGCAGGTGCGGGAAGGACTCAGGGAAGGTAGTTATGGACAATGGGAAACTAAGAGTAAATCTTTTGCTCAAGAAAATTATGCAGAAAACTATGTAAAATGGTTGACAGAACCCGCTTGGAATGCACCCATTGGTGGAGAAACTGCGGTAGAGATTGCTAACCGTTCTATGCCTGTAATTGCGGAAATTCAAGAAAAACATCCCCAAGGTAATGTTTTAGTCGTTTCCCATAAAGCCACGATTCGGATTATGCTTTGCAGTTTACTGGGGATTGATTTGGGACGCTATCGTTATCGGGTCAATATTTTGGTGGCATCAGTAAGTATGGTTAAATTTGATGTGAATGGTCCTTTGTTGGAAATATTAGGCGATCGCCATCATCTACCAGATCATATTCGCTCTCGTCCAGGAACATAATATAGCAGGAGTCAGGAGTCACTGAGTAACGAAAACCAACACTTACAGCAATTCATATTACCATTAAACCTACTTTTAATCCTAAAGACTCTAGCAATATTCGTAAAAGATTAAATTCAATTTCACCTGTTTCTTGAAGTTTTTGTTCAAATTTTATCAGAATTTTCTGAACATCTTCAGACAATAAATTTACCCTTCCTCTTGCTTCAATTACATTAAAGAAGGCTTGTTTAATCTAAGAAATAGCAGCAGCTTCAGCGCGGTAAATGGTGGTTACCATCGGGTAGTTCGGTGACTTTTGCACCCATTTTATTGAGTTGTTATGTCATCACGGTAATGCGATCGCTCTCCATTGGATGCTAAGATTTTCGTATTAACAACAAGTTCTCACATATTCTTGAAAAACTGGAGACAATTTAAACAGAATTTTATCTTCTTTGATTTTCGTGATTAAATACCGTTGTTGTAAAGACTGTAAACCATTATTAAAATCAACTGATGATAAATTTAAACTTTGTCTTAATTCTTCTCTGGAAATAGGGTTTTCAAATTTACTTAGTTCTAATACGATTTGTTGTTCTTGGGGTGATAGGTTGTGAAATGTCTCTTGAAAATGAGACTGCATTTGATTGGTAATATGTAAAGTATTTTCCGCTAAAAAATCAGCAATTTGACCATCATAATTTTTATTGATTAATATACTAATACTTTTTAAATAAAACAAATTACCTTGATATAAATTGATTAATGTTAACCAACTATCCTCATTTTTTAATCCGGTATTGTTGAGAATTTCTGGACTATCTAAACCGGATAATTCTAAAAATTTAATAGGATATAATTCTTCATCTAAACATTCCATTTCTGGACATTGTTCTTGACTAATTAAGATGAAACTACTTTGATGGTGCGTTTCTATAATCATTTTGAATAAGGTTTGATAATCTTGATATTCTGGTTGATATTTACCTGCGAATTGATGAGGAATAAAGATATTTTGTAAATCATCAAGAATGATTAAACATTTTTTATTTGTGAGAAGATCAAATAATTGCTTTAATTTATCATTTATTGTTGGTAATGAGTCTAATTTGTGATGTTTTAGTAAATCATCAAGTAATAAATCTAGAGATTGAGGAGATTTTAAACTTCTCCAAACTATAGCATCAAACTTTTGTTGATGTAAGTCTATAAATCTTTTAATAAGTGTGGTTTTACCAATACCGGATAATCCTAAGATTGAGATTAAATGAGCATTTTGATTTAATATCCAATGGAAAAGGGTTTGTAGTTCTGTTTCTCTATTATGAAAGTTGATGATTTGGGGTGCTAAGGTTAAATCATGATTATTTGATTTAGGTTGAGTATTTATATTAGTTTCTTGAGTTTCTTTATTAGGATGATTTAAGGTTTGTGGATGATAAAAATTATTATTATTTCCATGTATATGATAAACATTTAGAGAATGTGGAGATGATTTAATATATATTCTTTCTAATGTAGAACGGAAATTAGTTTTTTTAATATCTTCATTTAATGCTTGGGACAAAAGTTGCCATAATTCAGCACCTATATCTCCTACATGATTTTTAGTAACATTAAATTCTTGTGCAATATCATCATAGGTGCGTCTTTCCCATGTTCCCTGAACTACAGCAGCTTGAACGTCGTCTAAATGCTTTCCAGTTTTTTCAAAGACTATCTTATCAACAAATGTTACAACTTCGTTTACATTCATACAAGCTATACATTGTAAAGGTTGTAATCATTATAGATGAATATTGTTCAATTTTTTCCTATCTTTTCAGGTTTTTTGCTTAGTATTTTGTAATAAAACAACCGTATAAATCCGTTTATATCAGAATGATTAAAATACTGATATTTTGGCATACTTAGACTGAGTTAAGACTTAAACTCATACAACCAGATAAATTGAGTGTTTCAATAAAATCAAGTACAAGAGGTTAAAAATCAATATGGGAGATCATATATTAGATACAACTTTAATGTTAAAAGTTTTATCAAGGCTTGCACCTCAACAAGTCTGGACTTCAGATTGGCTACAAGCTAATGTTCGCAGGAAACTAGATAAGAGAATGATTCTCGGTCAATACATTATTGAGTACAAAGGACAACCAGGTGGTTACAAGGCACAACATACATGGAGAATATATACTGATAATGATAGAGAAAAAATTAGGTTAGATGAGGCTGTAAAGTCTAAAACTCCAGGTTTAATTCCTACTCAACAACCACAATATCAATCTTCTGAATCTACGGATGAAGCTTTTACTTGGAATGGTTTGCAATTACGTTCTCCTGCTGAACAGAAAATTGCTGAAGAACTAGAGAAAAGAAAAATTTTATTTTTTGCAAATGCTAGATGCCGAATTACAACTAGGATTGGAATAACAGAGACTAAAGAAGCTGATTTCTTGATTTATTATAAAGGTAATTCACGAATACTAGAAGTTGATGGACAAGAATATCATCAGTCAGCCGCAAAAGATCATCAAAGAGATCGACTTTTTGAAAGAAATGGTATTAGTTGTACACGATTTACAGCAAATGAATGTTTAAATGATCCCGCTAACGTTATTGATGAATTTTTGGAATTATTTGATGTCACTCAATTTCCTTCTGAGGTTTATGAGAATGAAAATATTAAAACAAGGGTAAGTGCAGAAGAAAAAACAACAACAATAGATATTAATGTAAATCAAAAAACTGCACCATCTCGGCGACCTGTGAAAATTGTACCAGATCCAGATGTTATTCCCTTTTAGCAAGTAGATTGGGTTGAGGAAACGAAATCCAAGATTCAGAATCTATAGTTAAAGGAGTATCTTTTAAACATCCTGATGTTTCCTCAAAAAAATTAGCAGGCCAACCTTTTCCTTTGGGTTTATTTTCCTGTGGAAAATCATCACTAGGTTTTAAAATAATAGTAATAGTTAAATCAGCATTAACCATATTTACAGGAATATCTAAATGTAATATTCCATCTTCACCAACATGAGAATTTAAAGTTATTGTTTCCATAGCAATTAGATGGAGTGATTCTTACTAAGATATATCTAAATTATACATCAGATATTTAAAATTGCCAAATTGAACATACTGGTTATCAATTATAGTGAAAGAAAGTGTCATAAAAATGACAACCTGACTTATTCAAATTATCAGTTAAGCAGAAAAAGCAAAAACATCAATCTCAATTTTTCTCTGAGATTTTTGATTACTATTCAACATTAAACGAATATTTTCAGCAGTTTCACTACTAAAGGTTATTTCTCCACAACGAGAACAAACCTTTGCTGGAATACCTTCAACTAAAATCAGTTTACCTTCGATTTCAAAAGTTTCATTAACTAATTCTTCAGTAAATTTATCACCAACCGCAATTATGACAACTTAACATTATAACCTCCTTTGAGAATAATTGATCTATTCGGTTTGATTAGGCTCATATAAACTAATAATAGTTAAAATATCAGATTCTCGTCTTGATACCTGTAAATGTAAAGGACGATTTTCATCTTAATATGAGTTATTAAAACGATACAATAGTATTACTTTCCTACTGTTACAGTCAGTTTATCCAACTCTAAAATTTCAGTCTTAAATTGTTCCAATAATTGAAAAAATAAATCACAAGCTAATTTTTCATCTTCTACTTGAGACAAAATAATACTTTCCCAACCTTCAGTAGAATTAATTTGATATTTCCCTTGTATCCATTTCTGAAATTGAGCAAATTGTTTTTCTTGTTGTGTTAGTTGTAACCCTAACTCACCTCTGGACATACTATAACCAATCAATAACATTTTTAACCGAGTTATAGATACTTTTCCTAAATACATTCCTGGACGTTGTTTAATTCTGGTTAATAAATCATACAGATATTCTTGACTATTTTTATTACCATTAGCGATAGTTATATCTAACATAATTTTCTCCTGAATATTGATTAAAAGTTTTCTTCAATGACTATTAACTCTTGTCCTAAATGAATTTTACCAAAAAGTTGAAAATTAGCTAACCATTCTATTTTTGCTATTCCTTGAGGATGATGATTATCAAAAACAATTTCCATCTCATCTATTATAACTACCACTCCTTCATGATATCCTGTTTCTGAAATGGCATCACCTCCAATACTATCATCATAAAGAAAACAATTACGATAATCTAAATCAGCTTGTGTATTAATTGTAATTAGTTTGCCTTGGATTCCTAGCAGTTGTAAATAGTTTTTTATAGCTAAAGCACATTGAACGCATTGTAAATTAGGATAACTGTCAGCGATTTCTGCTAAATCTTGTTTTTGTTTTAGTGTTAAATACTTCATTCATTTTTAAATCTACCACTTAATTTCTCCTTTTGCCAATCTATCTTCATAATCTTCTAAATTAGAAAGATAATCATTAAAATCAGATTGAGCTATTTCTAAAGATTCTCCGCCATCTGGATATAGTTTTTCATAACCATTAAATAATTTTCTTTTAGCTAATTGCTCAAATAATAAATACTTTTCTGCACTAGAAAGAGACTCTATTGATTCCACAATTTTATTGATAGTTTGATTCATAAAACATCTCCTATTGTTTATGGTATTGATATTATATCACAAACCACTTAACCTATCTCATAATGAATTTCCTTTTTGTAATTCCGTAATAAAAAACTGAGTATCAGAGCGAATATTTCGATACTTTTTGGCTAAATATTTTAAATTCTTCTGATATTCAGGAGTTAAATCAACATTAATTAAGAAAGGCTAATTCTGCATCAATTCCTTCCCACATTTTTTCTAAAGGTATTCTTTTTCCTGCTTTCGCTTCTTGTAATGCTGTTTTTAAACTTGCTTTAATTTCCATAACGGAGGTATCATCAGGATAAGATTCAGTTTCATCTGATACAAGAATAATGACTCTGACTTGTTTAAGTGGATGAATTATTCTAGTTAATAACTCATAGAGATATTCTTGACTATTTTGATTACCATTCGTGATAGTTACATTTACCATAATTTTCTCCTGAATATTGATTAAAAGTTTTCTTCAATGACTCATTCAAGTTATCAGTTAAGCAGAAAAAGCAAAAACATCAATCTCAATTTTTCTCTGAGATTTTTGATTACTATTGAACATTAAACGAATATTTTCAGCAGTTTCACTACTAAAGTTTATTTCTCCACAACGATAACAAACCTTAGCTGGAATACCCTCAAATAAAATTAGTTTACCTTCGATTTCAAAAGTTTCATTAACTAATTCTTCAGTAAATTTATCTGAACCACAATTATGACAGCTTAACATCATAACCTCTTGTTTATCTTACGGAAATAATCCCAAACGAATCCATAATTGTCTTGCTATCACTTGTGATTGACTATTTAGTTCTAAACATTTTACAGTTACTCTACCAATAGATGTTATACCTATAATCAAACCAGTTTCAGAATTAACCTGAAAATGCTCTTCCCATAGGTCTTCTCTAGGATTAAAAAGACGAACTTCAATATTAGATTCAGGATCTATTTCACTAATACGAGAACCTTTACGAAGATTACAAGAACGACAAGAAAGAGCTAGATTAATTTCAGCATTAGTACCTCCGCGAGAAGTAGGAACTATGTGTTCAACTTCAAAGGGAAAATTAAATACTAATTCCGGTGCATGACAATATTCACAACGATGAATGGCGCGATCTGCTACAAGATGATAAAATTGATTCATTGACTCCATTGTTGTGCTAAGGATGCGGTTCTAGCAGTAGCAGCATTGAGTTCAAGATTAACAAGATTATCTAACTCAATTTGTATTTCTGGCGGAAGTTTCCGTTCTTGATCTCGTGCTATTCTCCAGATAGTCATTAGTTCGGATAAACGTTGTTGTTGATCTTCAGTGAAGAATTGATCGGGATGAAAATTATCAATAATTAATAATGCCCGAAATTCAACTTCACCTAACTGTGTAGTCAAAGCATCTAAAGCTTGACCGGCAGTTTTGCCAACAGACTGTTTATCTCCAGCAATGGCACGATAAGACCTTTCACCACTGGCATTTGATATAGGTAAAATGGCAACTGTAGTCATAATGCTGATTAAGAATATTTGTTGTTTATCAATTATACCCCAGTTCTCTATTCCCTGTCCCTAAAAATTATTGACAAATTTCCCGTAGTGTGTTTGTGAAGTTGGGATAAGAAATAGCAGCAGCTTCGGCGCGGTGAATAGTAGTTGTACCAGTAGCGTTAAGGGCGGCGATCGCTAAACTCATGGCAATGCGATGATCTGTATGGCTATCTACTTCCGCACCGACTAAGGGAGTACCACCGGTAATTTCCATCCCGTCGGGTAGTTCGGTGATTTTTGCCCCCATTTTATTGAGTTGTTGTGCCATTACGGTAATGCGATCGCTCTCTTTGACTCTTAACTCCTCCGCATCCCGGATAATTGTTGTCCCCTCAGCAAAAGCCGCCGCCACTGCCAAAATAGGAATTTCATCAATTAATCTGGGAATGATATCACCGGCAATCGTACAGCTTTTTAAACCACCGGAACGGACACGGAGATCAGCCACAGGTTCTCCCGCTACTTCCCGCTGGTTCTCTAGTTGAATATTTGCCCCCATTAATTCCAAAGCTTCTAAAATCCCCGTGCGGGTAGGATTCACACCGACATTTTCGACTACCAAATCTGAACCGGGAACGATCGCCCCCGCAACTAACCAAAAAGCCGCTGAACTGATATCACCAGGAACAATTACGGTTTGTCCGTAGAGTTTCGCCCCACCAGTAATGGTAACGCTGTTAGTGTCCGAATTTACAGTTAATTCTGCGCCAAAAGCCCTTAACATTCGTTCACTATGATCCCGTGATAAAGCGGGTTCGGTGACGGTGGTTTTTCCCTCGGTGTTTAAACCCGCGAGAAGGATACAGGATTTAACTTGCGCCGAAGCGATGGGAGAATGATAATGTATCGGTTGCAGGGCTTGTCCTTGAATGGCTAGAGGTGCTAGAGTATTAGCCTTACGTCCCCAAATTTGCGCCCCCATTTGTTGCAAAGGTTTGACGACACGGGACATAGGACGCGATCGCAAAGAACCATCACCTGTCACCGTGAAAAATCGCCCTGGATGGGATGCTAACAACCCCAACATCAACCGCATCGTTGTTCCAGAATTACCAGCGTCCAAGACATCTACAGGCTCTTGAAAGTTGCCTAAACCGATGCCTTTAACTTTCACCAATTCTGTATTTAATTCCGAAATTTCCGCCCCTAGCGCCCGAAAACAGGCAGCAGTGCTACGGGGGTCTTCACCTAACAGCAGTCCTTGAATCTGAGTTTCCCCTTGTGCGATCGCCCCCAGCATCAAAGCGCGATGGGAAATAGACTTATCACCAGGAACTCGGATACGTCCCTGCAAAGACAATCCAGCCGCAGGGCGCTGAATAATTAAGTGATCCGAAGAGTTTGCTTGAGTTTCTAAAGTAATAACAATAGCCGACATTAGGATACAATGACTTTTGAATAGAATAAAAGCTAAACAGCGACTTGTTTATCACTATTCACTTCCAATTTAGTATCCTACCGCTTTTTGGCAACTATAATCTTTCTTCTGGTAGATAACAGGTGACAGATAATACCATATTGAATTGTCTAGATTAACAAATCAAAATATTTGCTGACGATGAACCAGGTTTTACTATTTATTAGACATCTTGCTTGAATGTCTTGTTTTTTGTTGCTTCCACCAAAAACGTCAGCCGTAACGTTAAATAGTAGGCAGAATCAGCAATTTAGAAAATCGCTCAACTTTTATTCTTTATTTGTAACCCCTCACACTCTCATGCTAACTCACCACCGCAAACCCGTATGTTTATCAATGATTTCCACGGACTTACCGATTTGGTCTGTGGTTGACACTGCTGGCACTTTAATTCAAAAGGATACAGATAAATTTCATTTACTATTAACTGCACCACCTCTGATTAGTTGTGAGGTAGGCAGTTATTTCAATCACGAAGATACAATTCACCCAACTAAAAACAATTTTTCTCCTCCTAGCAGTCCCAGAATTTTATGGCTAGAAATTTCATCTCGGCGGTTAATTATGACAATGCAAGGTAATGCACAAGTCAGTTACCGTCACTTTTGGGAGTTAGGTGTATATGGCATTAGTCGTTTTTGGTTGCCAAATGAATCATTACAACCCCATCAACCTATCCGTTTGCGTAATTTTACCAAAACTTTCACTCTCAGTGGACATCCTTTTCCAGAACATCTCCGTTTAGAATACGAATTCTGGACAGGAAAAGTGCAATTGGGTTGTTATATTCTCAATTTAGAAATTCAGCATTGAAGGGAACAGGGGG
>NZ_JAQMSE010000113.1:0-8744 GCF_028330045.1 Aphanizomenon sp. CS-733/32 | reverse complement strand
TAGCCTCTGTTGACTTGTCTAACGAATTACGCGAAAAAATCCTGCAAGAAGGGCTTTATGTGGCTCGTATTCATGATCAAGTTTTTGAACTTGATATTCCCGATAATTTTCAGGCTCAAACTTATTAATGCGATCGCCAATTATCCCAGTGTAATATGAAAATCGCCATTATTCCTATAGATTATGTTAAGGAAGACAAAGTCATCTAAAGATGAATAAGCATCAGGAAAATTTATTAGTCCGTTTTAACGGACTTGAGCTATGAGACAGGGAATTTATTCCCTGGCGGGTGTGGAAGCCAAACAAATAAGCCATCTGTCCGCAATTCTCATTTTAAGGTTTCATGACATTTAAACCCTGACATTCATAGGGTTTTACAATTCTTAACAAATCCGGCGATAGCGAAGCGCTGCTGCAAGCAGTTCGCTGAAATGGCGCAGACTCGTTTCAAAATGAGAATTGCTGTATCAGTGGTATAATTATTTTTCGGATCACTCTTTTTGTGGAAGCACGCTTTATCTCTTTTCTCTCGTCTAGACTATAGTAAGTAAGCACTTCACAGGATTATAAAGATTTCTTGTTAAAAGATTTTTTACGAGTTTACTCGGTTTGTGGGGTTTCATTACCTGCTAGTCGGGGTTGGTAGTGCGATTGTAGGGACATAATGTTATTATGTCTTTAAGTTATCTGATTTTAAGAAAGAATTTTACGAATGTTAGAAAAGCTAATTTCACTTTCGGAAACAGAAGACCGAAATTTGCAAAAAATATCCGATAATCTTGGCATTTCCGAAGAAAATTTAATTCGTCAGGTTTTAACTGATTTTTTGGCAAGACAAGCGGATGATTTAGAATTTGAAAAATCTATGCATCATACTATAATTATTTAACTAATGACTAATCAACACCGTATTGGCATTATTTTAGGGACTCGTCCCGAAGCTATTAAACTAGCACCAGTAATTCAAGTTTTCCAAAATTCTCCAGACTTTGAATTGCAGGTAATTCTCACAGGACAACATCGAGAAATGGTTGAACAAGTAATGCAATTGTTCAAACTCAAAGCCGATTGGAATTTAGAGATTATGCAGCGACAACAATCTCTTAGTGATGTTACTTGTCGAAGTTTACAAGGTTTAGAAGCATTATTTCAAACCCAAGAATTAGATTTTGTAATTGTCCAAGGAGATACAACAACAGCTTTTGCAGCCACCTTAGCAGCTTTTTATCAAAAAATCCCTTTAGGTCATGTGGAAGCAGGTTTAAGAACTGATGATTTATTTAATCCTTTTCCCGAAGAAGCTAATCGAAGGTTGATTTCCCAACTGACACAATTACATTTTGCGCCAACTACTTTAGCTGTAGAAAACTTACAAAATTCTGGGGTATTAGGAGAGATTCACTTAACAGGAAATACTGTAATTGATGCCTTGTTAAATGTGGCTGCCAAAAAAACAGTTTGCAATATACCTGGGTTAGATTGGCATAAATATAGAACAATTTTAGCAACAGTTCATAGACGAGAAAATTGGGGATCACCCTTGCAAGATATCGCCGAAAGTTTTTTACAAATTTTAGAGCAATTTCCTGATACAGCCTTATTACTGCCATTACATAAAAATCCCACAGTTAGAGAACCATTGCAAGAGTTATTAGGGAGTCATCCCCGCATTTTCCTGACAGAACCCTTGGATTATGCTGAATTAGTGGGAGCTATTGAGCGATCGCATTTAATCTTAACCGATTCCGGTGGATTACAAGAAGAAGCCCCCAGTCTGGGTAAACCAGTCCTAGTTCTCAGAGATACCACAGAAAGACCAGAAGCCGTCACCGCCGGGACAGCCAAACTCGTAGGTACACAAACTGCAAATATTGTCACAGCCGCTAGTGAACTACTCAGCAACCCCGACGCTTATACCAAAATGGCCACCGCCATTAATCCCTTTGGCGATGGCCATGCAGCAGAACGCATTCTGCAAATTATCAAAAACTACCTGCAATAGGGAACAGAAAAACAACTTTAGTTATGTTTTTAAACATGGGTAACTATTGCTTCTTACCTCTTACCTTTCAATTAGAGTGATTAGACAGTTCCTAAATACCTAAAGCTCTCCGAGTTTGATAACCAACAACGCCATCTACACGCAGTCCGTTACGTCTTTGGAAGTGACGAATTGCGTTAATAGTTCGTGAGCCATAAACACCATCAACTCTAATCCCTAAAGCTCTTTGAATTTCTCTAACTCGTTCACCTCTTGAGCCATATCCTACCGTTACCCTACCCCCAACACCGTATCCAGAACGATATCTGCGGTGAGAATAGCCAGGAGTATTACCAATCCATCTTTCAGCCGCATAGTATCCTCGGTAACGTCCCGAAGAAATTCTCGCAAATCCATTTCTGACACTACCTGTTTCACCAATGTATGAACCATTGCGGACACAGTCCACAGATGAATTTGCAGTGCTAGGTCCGGTACGAATATAAAGACAACTTCCATTAGTCCTGGCATATTCCGCGGAAGCAAACTGCATTTGAGTCACAGTAGCTAGTAATATAGTCACACCAGCCAAAGTTAACCATGCAGAAGATTTAAAAATTTTCCGCCAATTAAATGACGATTTGGAAAAATTTAATGCAAAATTCTCATTTGGTTGTTCATCTTCTATGTACATATAGGAATAAGCTAAACATTCCATAATCACCTGCTCCTTTATGTGAAATTTTGCGATACTTCTGTCTAGTTTTAATCTCTATTGATTTTATACTTATTCACGACAATATGTTGGCTACTATATTCCGCCATTTGAACTGTCACATCAGGTATTTGTAATGAAATCATCAATTACATAAACAGGTTAGTATTTTTATTTCCCTAAACCATGAGAAGTGAGAAAACTATCCGCACGAATGGGACTACCATTGCGCCAAATTTCTATTTTTCCGGGGCTGATTAAGTAGGAAAAACTACCATTTTCTGCCTGATATTTGTTATTATCAACCTTCCAAGCCCGAATTTTTAAAAGTTGACTGGGTTCTTGCTTCAATTTCCCCAAATAAAATAACTGACCATTTTCTTCGCAAACTTTTATACTAACTGTTGCCGTCTCCCCATTTATAACTGTAGTCCCAGGACAATCAGTATGATCACTTACAGATAAAATCGGTTGTGGAGTTGGGGTCATTGGTTTATTTACTGGTGTTTTGGCAATATTAGTAGACGGCAATAAACTGATAGGATTACTAGCCAAAGAACCATCTACATAAAATTCAAAATGCAAATGAGGAGCGCTGCTATTGCCTGTTGAACCCATTTCGGCAATAATTTGACCTTGTTTGACGTGTTGACCTTTACTGACCAATAAACGGCTATTATGTCCATAAACCGTCACATTGCCATGAAGATGTTTAATTTCGATAAAATTGCCTAATCCCCAATTATCCCAACCAGCTTTGACAATTGTACCAGCAGCAGCAGCCAAAATCGGAGTCCCTTTTGCACCCGCAATATCAATTCCCTCATGTTGATATTTACGGAAACCTTGAGAAAGCACACCCTGAGCAGGCCAAATTAAGTTAGTAGCAGGTGCAGACCTAGGGTCAATTAAAGAAACTGTTTGAGTTAAAGCTGGAGAAATCTGATTCAACACAAGATTGCAAGATAATAGGCATATTAAAGCGTAATTACAAAAGCGGTAGATATTAACCTTCTTCATCAGTTTCTAGCCTCATAGTTGCTATAGCAGGGAAAAGAAGTCAAAGCCGACTTAACCTGAGTTCGGTGTTAGGAGTTTCTCCTTCGGAGACGCTACGCGAACGGAGTTATGATTTTTTCAACGAGATCATGAGGGTTTGAGACTCATATTTGGGGCAGTTTTCCACAAATTATCTTATGTCGAACTCAGGTGACTTACTATAATTATGGTTACTTCCTTCTGACGGCTTTCATCCCCGGCTAAAAAGCTAAAAAGACATTGATACCTAAATAAAAATTTAGGGGATTTTTAGGTATCAATTCCGGGGTTTTGAGCCTATCTTCTTATAAAGAAATAATTAAGAGTCCTATTATCTATCGCAGTGATCATTCTAAAGTTAGAGCCAAGGATCAAAATGGAATGAAAGTGATTCTGAAAAAGTTGTCAGATTAGTTGATCCGAAAGTCTAAGTAGGTTAGCATTGAAGATGGTAGTTGTGGTAAAGCAAAAGGCAAGAGTGAAGAGCGTCCCTACTCCCATCCCACCCTTCTAAGGGTGGACTCCTCCTGTCTTCGACCTCCTGCCTCCTAAACAAAAACTTGTTGAGCAGGGATATTGCCAGAGACTTGTTTTGATGATAGGGTAGGTTGAGTTTCCGTTTTTCAGAGAAAACCCCCAGTGGATGTTAGCCAGCTAGGGGAGTTTAGTTATCAGGGTGCATCTACCAACTAAATGTTCTCAAGTGCATAACGATCTTCCGGATAAATTTATATTTAACGCCCTATGTGAGTTGGAGGCTAGAACAAGGCAATCTCGTTGGTAAGACTAGGACTTGTTGGTAAAGTGAAGTCTGAAAACCTGAAAATAACCGGGGCATTTTTAACTCACATAAGGCGGATTTAACAAGTTTGTTTTGAGTTCAGGGGTCAACTAACCAGAGGTTTTTGACAACGGTAGGAAAAGAAAAAACCCCCAGAGGTGTTAGCCAGCTAGGGGAAGTTAGTTATCAGGGTGCATCTACTTGTTAACTGTTCATTGTTTTTAACTTATGCTCCGGAAAAAATTACCCAAAAATTGCTGTTTGTCACATACCGAAAAAATTCCTGTGGCTGGTGGTTGGGTAGGGGAGTTGGTTGTTGGGATCTTATCTACTTAATAGTTTATCTACAAATGCTTAGAAACGTTCTTGTCACCCAGGAACGTTTTTTATTTACCAAAATGAAAAAAGAAAACCCCTAGTGAATTTTAGTCAACTAGGGGGATTGAAGATCAAGGTGCATCTACCAATAAACAGTTCTTTACGGGGATCAAGCAATCCGGATAAACTGAGGGCAGCCCAATAGGTATAAAACCTTTGTTAAACATATCTGAAACATTAGAATGGCAAAAGACATCTAAGGTATTGGCAGGATTAGTCACTTATGACATTATTCTCAAAGGCAATACTGATAATTGTTCTATATTCCTTTTTCTGGGGTGAACGGGATCATGTTTACCGATGCCAGAACAGTTAATGTTTAGGGCATATAATTACAATGGATAGAGATTTAAATGTGAGTTATAACCTGCTAAATGTACGAAAGGAATTTGTACGGTTGGCTGATCCGAAAGTTACGCCCGTGGACAAGAAGTAGTATTCTACCTTGGTGGAGGCGGGAAATAAACAGCAATGTATGGCTTGCGCCACGTTGTCCTATCAGCATTGTCTAAGTTTTATGGAGCAGAAATTGTGACCCAGGAATTTCACCTTTCCGCAACGCCGGTGGGGCAAAATGACTATCTGGTGAGGACGGAACAAGTTGCGCCTGGGGTGCCGGTGGCAGAAGAACTGGTGCATTGGCCTGTGGCTGAGTGGTTGACTGCCGCAGGGGATTTAATGGATGATCCTTTGCAGTCGGTGTTGCAGGGGAATATGGTAGCCAGAAACTCTGTTAACTTGGTAGCCTTGGGACAAGATTTGTATAATGCGTTGTTTCAGGGAACGCTGCGGGATAGTTGGATTACTGCCCAAGGTATTGCCCAAAATCACCAACAGGTACTGCGGCTAAGATTGGGACTGAAGGATACGCGGTTGGCGCGGTTACCGTGGGAAATTATGCACGCGGGCGATCGCCCTTTAGCTACTGGGCCTTATATTACCTTTGCCCGTTACCAAAGTGGGATTGCCCCACCATCGCCATTACCAACTCATAATCTGCCTGCGTCGCCGGAAGTACGGGGGATAAGAGTGTTAATGGTTATTTCCGCGCCTACTGATTTAGTCCGATTGGATTTACTCAAACAAGAAGCCATTAATCTCAAGGCAGAACTGCGCCGCCAAGCATTGAAAGTAGCTGATGGTAATCATCATCTCCCAGAAATTGAGTTAACTGTTCTAGATCAACCGGGAAGGGAAGAACTTACCCAAGCCTTAGAACAGGGACATTACCATATTCTCCACTATTCTGGTCACAGCAATTTGGGTGGCAATGGTGGACAAATTTATTTAGTGAGTAAAAAAACTGGTTTAACAGAAACTCTCAATGGAGATGATTTAGCTGGGCTACTAGTGAATAATAATATTCAAGTAGCAGTGTTTAACTCCTGTTTGGGGGCATATCGGGCGAGGTCTGAGGTAGCGGAAGACTCAGGGGAACGGAATTTAACTGAAAGTTTGGTAAAACGAGGAATTAGAAGTATTTTGGCGATGTCAGAACGCATCCCTGATGAGGTGGCACTGACCCTGACACAGTTATTTTACCGCAATTTGGGTCAGGGCTACGCTTTAGATTTATGTGTAAGTCGAGTCCGTCAAGGTTTAATTTCTGCCTATGGTTCTCAACAGATGTACTGGGCCTTGCCGATTTTGTATCTTCAGCGAGAATTTGATGGTTGTTTGACACCACAAAATTTATCTGGCTATTCTGAGTTGCTGAACGAGTATCAGCCGCCTAAGCTGACTAATAGTGATAATTATTCTGCTGTAGCCAGTAATCTAGAAAGTCTGATGGCTATAGATGATATTCTTAATCCTAATTTTGGGGAGGAAACGACGGAGGTAGACTGGCTAGGGGAAGATACTTGGGGTGATCTTGTGGATGAGATTGAGGATGATGACTCTAGCTATAATGAGGACTCGGCAATAGTTTCTGATTTGTTTCGTCAGCTTGGCAATCCGGTGACTAAAGCAGAAGAACCAAGTATGAAGGCGGAACTAATGGAGGAGAATCATCATTATCAGTCGGAAATGCAGGTTGCCCCCACGAAACAAAATTTAGATTGGGGAAATGTGCCAACTCACATTACGCCAACTCCTTTGAAGTTTGGGCGGCGTGAGGTAAATCCTCGGTTATCACCGTCACCTGTCACTCCCAAGGGTCATCCCTTTCACCGGATAAAATCACCATTGTCATTATATGGTTTGGTGGGAGCAGGTGTAATTACTATAATTGTGGGGATTGGTTGGTGGTGGCATCAACGACAAGCACAGAAGTCTTCTGATGTTCCGCCTGTTCCTGGAGAAAATTTCACGAGTAATCAGTATCCATCCATTAATTTAGCTAATTCATCTACGGGAATTGTTACGGCTACGGCTACGGCACAGTTGAGTCAAGGCAATTTAAAGTCTGGGTTGGATGCTATTCATGAATTACTGAATCGTGGGGCTTTTACGGCTGCGGAAACGGCTTTAAATTTGATTCCTGTTGAGGATGCTGAAAATCCATCTGTGAACTTTTTCCGGGGGCGTTTGGCTTGGCAGTTAGTCCAAACGAAAAATAATAAGTATAGTATTGATGATGCCCGTCGTTATTGGGCTAGGGCTGTCCAAAATCAGCCAGATTCTCTTTTGTATAATAATTCTTTGGGATTTGCCTATTATGCGGAGAATAATCTCAATTATGCTAATGATGCTTGGTTTAAGTCTCTGAGTTTGGCTTTAAAACCTCAACAGCATCAGGGTTCAGGTCCGATCAAATATCCCCAAATAGCGGGAGAACCGCAGGCTTTGACGGCTTATGCTGGGTTAGCGTTGGGTTTATATAAATCGGCCAAGAATCAACCTGCTGATAAACGCCAGCAATATTTACAGGAAGCGATTAAATTGCGGCAGATGGTGATTCAAAATGCACCAGCAGACTTTACTGTTGAGAGGTTATCACAAAATTGGCTATGGACGGAACAGGCGATCGCTGACTGGCAGAGTCTGGGACAGGCGAAGTGATCACTTTTGCCAAAAAATAGTCCATAATGGGAAATGTAAAAAAAGTGTGAAATCCCATACATCAGGCTGAAATTAAATCACTATGGCTATATTCACAGCGTGAGACAATGAATCTGCTTAGATATATAAACGACGTTATTAGAAGTCAGGAATCAAAAAAATGAAAAAAGTAGAAGCCATTATTCGTCCATTTAAATTGGATGAAGTGAAAATCGCTTTAGTTAATGCGGGCATCGTCGGGATGACAGTTTCTGAAGTTCGGGGTTTCGGACGGCAAAAGGGTCAAACTGAACGCTATCGGGGTTCGGAGTATACTGTGGAGTTTCTCCAAAAACTGAAGGTGGAAATTGTGGTTGAAGATGCCCAAGTTGATATGGTTGTAGATAAAATTATCGCCGCCGCCCGCACTGGTGAAATTGGTGATGGTAAAATTTTTATCTCCCCTGTTGAACAAATTGTGAGGATTAGAACAGGAGAAAAGAATACTGAAGCTGTGTAAGTAGTCGGTATTTGATACTGTTTATCTAATAAAATAGGCGTTGCTGATTTTGTAAATGTGAAAACAGGAAATCACCTGAGTTCGGTGTTAGGAGTTTCTCCTTCGGAGACGCTACGCGAACAGAGTTATGATTTTTTCAACGAGATCATCAGGGTTTGAGACTCATATTTGGGGCAGTTTTCCAAAAATTATCTTATGTCGAACTCAGGTGAAATCAGCAGCGCTTTTTATTAACTATGAGGTTAGCGATTTATCTCAGTAAGTGAACAGGCAAAATCGAGATATGTAGGACTTGCTGAAACAGTTGTCTGTAAGGGGAGGTGACGGGTGACGGGTGACAGGTTATAGG